>DEYM01000069.1:3681-12602 GCA_002364555.1 Phycisphaerales bacterium UBA3158
GCCACTGTGGCCACAGCCGGCTTGGCATCCTTGGGATGCGGCGCACCAGCCCTGAGCCACTCGAGCAGAATGGTTCGATCGGCCGAGCTCAGCGGACCTCGGCCATGCATCGCCGTGCTGTTGGACTGCGGCAACCAGGGCGGCATGACCCCCTGCTCGATGACTGCGGCGGCGAACTGACGCCTCGCAGCCAGATCGGACGCGCGATCCAATCGGAACGGACCCTCGCCACCGAGACTGTGGCAGACCGCGCATTGACTGGCGATGATCGGCCGCACGTCCTCCCAGGTGGGAGTCGCCATGGGCATCACAAGGCTCAGGACAACAACAAGCATGCCTCTTCTCCGACAGGATCAGATGATGGGACGAATGGTTCCCGTACAGGAACCCAGACCGATTCGAGCAGCCCCATCACGTTCACAATAGGCCGTCATGGTCAGTTCATCACCATCCTGAAGGAACTTACGCTGCGTCCCATCGGGAAGTTCGATCGGTTCCGTGCCTCGCCACGTGAGCTCGAGCAGGCAGCCCCGACTGTCCTTTTCGGTGCCGCTGATGGTTCCTGAACCCAGAAGATCGCCGGGATTCATCGCACAGCCGGTACTGGTGTGGTGAGCCAGCATCTGGGTGAATGTCCAGGTCAGATCCGAGAGCGAGCCACGACTGATTCTCATCGGCGGCAGATTCTGCTCCCGCATCGCATGAGACGAGATATGAACTTCGCAGTTCACGTCCAGGACATCATCCGTGACGGGCTTGAGATAGTCGAGCATCTCCGGATCACCGGGCTCGCGATCCGGTCCGGCAAGTCGATACGGCGACAACGCGTCCATCGTCACGATCCACGGCGAAACGGAGGTCGCGAAATTCTTGGCATTGAACGGACCAAGCGGCTGATATTCCCACTTCTGGATATCACGGGCGGACCAGTCGTTGAGAATCACGATCCCGAAGACGTGATCCATCGCCTCGGACATCGGAATCCGATGTCCCATGGGATTGGCACTGCCGACGAACATCCCGAATTCCATTTCATAGTCGAGCAGTCGACAAGGACCGAACACCGGCGGCCCGTCGTCAGGCTTCAACTGACCGGAGGGACGATGCACATCCGTACCCGAGACGATGATCGTGCTCGAACGACCGTGGTATCCGACCGGAAGATTGAGATAGTTCGGAAGCAGCGGATCGCCATCGGGCCGGAACATGCGGCCGACGTTCGTCGCATGGTTGCGAGACGCGTAGAAGTCGGTGTAGTCGCCGATCACGACGGGCATGCGCATGGAGCACGATTCCCGAGGGACCAGCAGATGCGGATGGGGATCCGCCCCTTCGGAGAGTAGCGATGAGATCGATCGACGAGCGGTCCGCCAGAATCGGGAACCCAGTCCCATGAAGTTGTTGAGCGTGCTCCCGCAGAGCGCACTGGAGATCTCCGGCGGAAGATCCTGCAGAGCCAGATCGTTGATCGCGTGATGCAGATCGAGCACCATGTCGCCGATCGCCACGCCAATGTGATTGGTTCCATCGGAAGCGGCGAACACGCCATAGGGAAGATTCTGAATCGGAAAATCGGTGCCGGGCTGGTTGGCCGATTCGACCCAGCTTCTGAGGCTCGGATCAAGGGTCGGGTCCATGCTGGGTGTATCGGACTGGGTCACGGTCTTGCTCCTGGTATCTGATCAAGAGGATTGAACGGTATCGCTACGAGGCAGAAAGCCGAGGGCCTTGAGATCATCGAGTGGCTCCTGCCAGCTGCAGGAACCAAAGGACACGGCCATCATGGCCCTCGAATCCTCTATCTGTTCACGCGAGAGAGTGTACTGGCCGATCTTCATCTGCTCCTCCCCGAACTCGAAGCCCTCGATCATGTCCAGGACCTCGATGATTCCATCGACGTCCAGGTTCTCGGCCTGCGCCAAGGCCGCTGCCGTGAAGACGTTGAGGAAGCCCTGTTGATGAGCGGGCACGACCGAATTCTCGTTGGGAAGCGGATGATGAAGACCTGCGGTCGCCTTGAAGGCGACGCCGGACTGGACACTCTGATGGATGAATCGAGCCACGGTCTGCGTCGATGGATTGAGTTCCGGCTTGATGCCGCCTGTACGGATCTTGGCCGCCGCATCGGAACCAGCCAGTGCCGCCAGCAACCCTCTCACATCCTGATCGGTATCCAGCTCGAAGAACGGGAACAGATCATCGGGCATGAGATCCAGCGCATCGTCGATGGCGTCGGCCGAGGGACCCTGGAGCTCGATGACATCGGCCAGCGCCAGACCGTTGTCCGGCTCGCAGTGGCGTTCATTGAATTGAGCAAGGGTCTCGATGTCCTTCTCGAGCTGATCGCTTCCGGCGGGCGATACCAGCACACTCAGACACCATGGATCCTCGTGATCCTCCTTTGGCAGCAGTGAACCAGCGGCCGCCTCGAAGGCGTCGAGCTTGGACAAGGGAACGATCACACGACCGATCATCCAGTCCGCTTCGCTCCCGAGGCCACTGGCGAAGTTGGCGACCATCTCCTCCATGCTGCAGCTGGCAGGCGGAAACAGCCCGGCATAGTCGATCACTCCATCGAGCAGACTCATCAATGTTCCGGAGACATGGGCGTTCATGGAATCAACTCCTTCAGCCAGCTGGGCAGATCGTGTCGCGATTCTCGAGACATCGCTCGATTCTTCTGATGGAAGACTGCTTGCCGAGAATCACAAGCGTGTCGTAGATGGGTGGACTGACCGGCCCACCGCTGATGGCGATCCGGACGGGCTGAGCCACCTTGCCCAGATTGCCTTCGGCATGGTCCTGCGCCAATGTCTCGAACGTCGACTCCAGCGTCGAGACGGTCCAGTCATCGATCTCGCGAAGTACCGGAAGCATCGCTTCAAGACGATCGAATCCTGAAGGCTCTCCGTTGCACAGGGCCTTGCGGACGGGCTTGATCACCGGCCACTCGAGTGACTCGTCGTCGACCAGGAAGAAACCACCGGACTTCACCGGATCGAGAAAGCTCTTGCATCGTTCCTTGTTGGCTCTGGCGAAGTGATCGAACGTCGACTCGTCGAAGTGCCGGCAGTACTCGGGATGATGCAGCTGGCACCACTGGCGGAATCTCGAGACGAACTCGTCCTCGCCCATGACCTGCAGCGCGTCGAGATTGAAAGCCAGCAGCTTGTCGCGATCGAACTTCGCGGGGGACTTGACGATTCGATCGAGATCGAAGTTGTCGCAGATGAAGGCCGCATCGAACTGCTCACGGCCATCGGCTGGCGACCAGCCCAGCAGCGCGAGATAGTTGAGCAGGACCTCGGGCAGGTAGCCCGCCTTCTCGAAGTCGGCCACGTCGATCTCGGGCAGCTCGATCTCGAGCGTCTCCGCCAGAAGAACCAGCTGTTCGCTGGGCAGCTGGATGGACTTGTCCTTGAGCCAACTTGCCCAGGCGTCCTCTTCGATGCCGGTACCGGAAGGCGGTGAGTCGATCCCCCGCTCCTTGACGCTGGCTCGCAGGAGCTTGTCCTTGTCCCGCTTGGACATCTTGGAACCATCGGGATTGAAGATCAGGGAGACATGGGCATAGGCCGGATGCTCGAATCCAAGCGCGGTCTGAAGAAGAACATGCTTCGAGGTGTTGGCGAGATGCTCCTGCCCACGGATGACGTGGGAGACCTCCATCAACGCATCGTCGACGACGACGGCGAAATGGTAGGTCGGAAAACCGTCGGCCTTTCGAATCACGAAGTCCTCGAGTTCACCCGGAGCCAGTCGGATCTCGCCCAGGACGACATCCTGCACGACGATCTCCTGATCGTCTGGCACCTTGAAACGAAGAACATGGGGACGACCTTCATCGAGATACTGCTGGATCGTCTGGTCCGGGAGATTCAACGACGCCCGGTCGTAGCGATAGGCCTGCTTGTTGGCGCGAGCGATCTTGCGGGCCTCGTTCAACTCCTCGGGCGTCTCGAAGGCTCGATACGCGGCACCGGATTCGATCAGACGTTCGAAGTGCTCGCTGTAGATGTCCAGTCTCTGCGACTGGAAGTACGGACCAGCTTCGCCACCACCACATGAATCGTGCTCGGGTCCCTCATCCCAGTCGATCCCCAGCCACGCAAGGTCCTCGAGGAATGCCAGACCGGCGGCATCGCTCGATCGCTTCTGGTCGGTGTCCTCGATCCGGAGGAGAAAACGACCACCATGACGACGGGCATAGGCCCAGCAGAACAATGCGGAACGAGCACCACCGACATGAAGGTGTCCAGTGGGGCTCGGAGCGAACCGTGTACGTACGATTGATGAATCGGCCATGATCTGGTCAGAAATCCTCGGTCTCGCCGGGCTGGAGGCGGGCACGCTCGTTGATGAGACCGACCGGACCGGACAGGACATAGGCGAAGAAGACGATCGCAAGCGTCTCCTGGAAGAACCACAGCATGAGGCACAGCAACACGACGACCCGAGCCGTGTATCCGAAGCTTCGCTTCACACGCAGATATTGATTGGCCATGTGACGGTATGGAATCACGGAGACCATCATGATGGCCGTCAGGAGCGTCATGATGGGAAGCATCACGACGACCACGCCGGCGATCCAGGTGATGATGTTGCCGCTGGCTCCATCGGCAAGCTTCATGAGATGCTCATGAAGCAGCACCAGTCCGACGAGCGCACCGGCGGCACCCGGCGTGGGCAACCCCTGGAAGAACAGATGATCTCCAAGCTGACCACCCTGGGTCTGGACGGCGAAGCGAGCCAGACGAAGCGCCGCACAGCAGGCATAGATGGCCGCGATGGCCCAGATGAGCTTGCCCAGCGAATGCCCGGTGTCGGGGCTGATGATGGCGATCGTGCCCTCGGCTCCGACGTACTGGCTCAGAAGGTTGAGAACGATGAAGGCCGGCGCCACGCCGAAGGTCACCATGTCGGCCATGCTGTCGAGCATGCCGCCGATGTCCGTCACCGCATTGGTGAGCCTCGCGACCGAACCATCGACACTGTCGAGGAACATCCCGAACAGGATGAGCGCCCCCGCGACGGTCAGGCTGGACCAGCCCCAGGGGCCTTCATAGTCGAGCGGCTTGGCAGCGAAGTGGATGGCGGCGAATCCAGCGAGCAGATTGCCCAGCGTGAAGAGCGTCGGCCACACACCGGTTGGTCCCGTGTGCCGCAGATTTCGAATGCCGGCTACCGCTGAACGAATCGGCTTTGGGCCTTCTGGATGTGTCTGATCATGGTCTCGCAGGCGCATCGAGGCATTGTACCCTGCCGCCGTGCCAACCGCCGACTCCTGCGAACCCTCGCCCGATACGCCTTCAAGGACCTTCTGAGTCCGGTATCGTCATGCGGCCGAGCCCCTTCATGAAGGGACATCACTCAATTATTGGCAATGGCACCTTCGGCTCGGGATTCTCCGAATCGTGGCACGATCATCAACACTCGCTGGCCGGTACCGTCGGTCGTCCCTCTACGAAAAAGCAGCTGACCAAAGGTGCCCCGTGAAGCGGATTCTTCCATCGCTTCATCGCTGGTGTCCTCCGGTGGCGGATGAGGCCAGACACCCGAGCCGCCGACGAGCAGCAGCACATCGCCTGGCCCGATCAGGAATTCCCTTCTGAGCGATGGCAGGAAATCAGGATCATCACCGGGAACCTCGATCAACGGCGCCAGCTCGACAAGGATCCTTGGACCATCGATGGTCATCATCGACCATCCCCTTCCGGAGATGCCCAGATTGCCTCGATCATGCTCGAGCTCGTCCTGTCCATGGAGAATCGTACGCCCATTGATGGCGACGGTCGCCGGCAACATGTTGCGCCAGGTGATCGCCTGCCCATGCCATCGAAGTCCAGGAGATGAGGAGGCCGGCAATCTCGCATGTACGAATGCCTGATCGCTCTCTCGAATCCTGATGATCTCGATGCCGTGCGAAGACCAGAGGTCGTCGGTGAGCCGTTCTGCCGGAAGATCCTCGATGATCTCGTGAATACGCTCGAGCGGCTCCGTCGTGTCGTGAGTTCGAATGGCCAGACCATGACCTTCCACATCCGGGAGACTCACACGTGGCCGTTCATCCGGGGTGGCAACCGGTGATGTGCTGTTCGATTTGCACGAGAAGCCCGCCATGCCCAGAACGATCAGGAGCAGCAGCGACTCGATCGAACGTCGCGTATCACGCCAGCTCATTGATCCGGTCCAGCAGCTGACGCATTCGTCCCCAGTCACGTCGAGTATGGACGAAGACGAGCCTGGGCAGTTCCAGATGATCCGTCTCGCCTCTCAACGGACCGGACAACTCCATGCGTCCACCATCGACCACGTCGGAGAACTCGTCATTGAGCAGTTCCACATCGGTGTCGGTCAATGGCAGCTTCATGCGAATGACGTACTTGGGGCCGACATACCGGCTGGAGTGGAATCGCCTGTAGAACTGCATGATGTGATCGCGGGCATCCTGGGGATCCTTGGCGATGTGAACAAGCGACTGATCCATGTTCGAGATGAATCCCTTCGCTTCAAGTTCCTGCTTTATGAAGGACTGCCATGTGGACCAGTAGGTCTCGGTCCCTTCCACCAGAACGATGGGAACCAGATTCGACTTGCCTGTCTGGATCAGCGTCAGAGCCTCGAAGAGCTCATCCATGGTGCCGAATCCGCCGGGGAAGACGGAAACCGCCTCGGCGTGGGCCATGAACATCAGCTTGCGAGTGAAGAAGTACTGGAAACTCACGAGCTTGGGATCGCCTTCGATCACGTCGTTGGCGCTCGTCTCGAAGGGAAGCCTGATGCGAAGTCCGAAACTGGCTTCTCGACGGGGACCTTCATGGCCGGCCTTCATGATCCCGTCGCCGGCACCGGTGATGGCCATCCACCCCTCGTCGGCCATCAGTCGACCAAAGTCACGAGCTGCCGCGTAGTCGGGATGATCCTCTGGCGTGCGAGCCGATCCGTAGATCGTGACCTTCGGGACTCCTCGATAGTGGTTGAACACCTGCCATGAACGCCGCATCTCCTTGACGGCCTTGCTCATGAGCTTGATCTGCCCACTGTCGCAGCCATCATGAAGGAGCATCACCGCCGAACGAAGGACATCGGCGACGTACCCTCGCTGGTCGGCGGGCGACTCGGGTGCGAGCCGCTCGACCATCGTTTCCATCTCTTGACGGATCTGTTCTATGTTTCCAGGCTTCATGCTCATCGGGGCCTTCCATCATTCGAGGGAGTGATTACAGACCCATATGCTACCGAAGACCGGGGAACGGGACGAGATCGACTTCGGGATCGACGACCGGGCCGCTGATTCCAACGGCATACAGGTGATTCTGGACCATGCCGATGATGTCGTTGACCAGCCGCACCCCGCCACGGGGGAAGAGCACCGCATCGATGGCAGCCCCCTGCCAGTCATAGGTTCCATAGCCCAGAAGCGTGAAAACGGCATAGTCTCCCAGGCCACTTTCGATGAGTATCTCATCCAGGACGATCTTCTCCCCATCGACGTAGTACTGGATGTCGACGAAGTCGGGCCTTGAGAGCGTCGGAACCGTCAGATGAAGCAGCTGCTGAATTCCCATGATTGCCGGAACGTCACCGAGAACCGCATCCGTGATCTGGATCTGACCTCGCCCACGCCTGGCGAACACATCATCGAAATGACCGCCCAGGAACATGCTCATGTAGACACGCCCCTTGATCTGGGAGGCATCGAAGGGTTCCTCGAGATCAGGATCCGATGTCTCCTCCTGAGCGACTTGAGGCGACGGCTCGTCACCGGAGAACAGCCTGACCAGATCGGCATTGGCCACGAGCAGCTCGGCCCACCAGTCATTGTCCAGCGAACGAAGTGGATCACCATCAGAACCAATCGCCATGCCCATCTTCAACGAGATCGCACCATCGGCGATGTCGCCTCGCAGATCGTTAATCAGCAGATCACCACCATCCCCGGAGATGGCCATGGTCCCCTCCAGACCCTCGACGAGCCTGCCGGAGGCCAGAAGACGGGAGGCGATCATCGACACATCGAGAACGGGAATCCCGCCGTCCAACTGTCTGTAGCTGCCACGCAGGATCGAATCGATCTCCTTGATATCGACACCCACTTCCATGGATGCGCCACTGGTCTGGATGACACCCGTGAATTCAACCGAGTCACGATCCGAATCCTCATGCAACTCGAGGGAAAGCCGGCCATCGGTGATGATGGTCCCCTGCCCGTCCTTCCATTGGATCTCCTGCAGGGCATCCGAGACGGCGGAAGGCAGTATCGCGAGCGTCTGCGCCGCACCCAGCTGACCATTGAAGTCGAATTCGATGTCCAGATCGAACACGTCATCCATCCGGGCAGTCGCGCCGATGTCGAAGTCTCCGAAGTTGGAACGACCGACGAGGGATCCCCGGGCCGAGCCACTGGTCATCTCGACATCGGCCGAGTCGAAACTGGCCGTCAATCGCTCGCCTTCATGGGTCATGGCGACTTCCTCGGGAGTCATCGACAGACGCCAGGTCCGGTCCCGCCCACCATCGAAATCCAGGAGACCACGGAACCAGCCATCCACTTCGAGCGACTGCCAGAACTCACCGGAGTCACGAGGCATCAGCGAGGAGACGACCCCACTGAGAAGAGGCGAGCCGAATCTCGCACGATCGGCCCGGATCATCATGACGTCGGCACCGTCATCACGACCAAGGACGCCATCGAAATCCATGAACCAGTTTCCATCCGTCTTGAAATCCGGAGGCCTGAACTCGAGAACGAGATCCTCAAGCGATGCGTGATCCTCATCGAAGAGGACATGACCCGAAGTCATCCGGGCGGTATGACCATCCTCGGATTCAACCCAGAATTGATTGATCGAACCATCGATGGACTCGCCTTTGGATCCAGTGATGCCCATCTCGATTGAAATCGTCCCCCGACCGTTCCA
>DEYM01000150.1 GCA_002364555.1 Phycisphaerales bacterium UBA3158
CGGCCTCGGGTCGCGGGGTTGCTGCTCATCAAGGAACTGGACTACCTTTCAACGACCATCGAGGAGGCGAGATCACCCTTCTACGCCGTGCTTGGTGGCGCCAAGGTCTCCGACAAGCTGGGCGCCATCAACCATCTCCTTGAGCGGGTCGACGCCATCTTCGTCGGCGGCGCGATGGCCTACACGTTCCTCAAGGCAACCGATCATGCCATCGGGAGAAGTCTCGTCGAGGATGACATGATCGAGACGGCCAGATCGCTTTTGCACAAGGCGACATCCGCGGGCAAGGAGATCCATCTGCCGATGGATCACCAGTGTGCATCCTCAATCGACGAGACGGATCGAGTGCGTGCCTGCGAGATCGGTATTCCGCCGGATCTGATGGGGCTCGACATCGGTCCCGAAACGGCACTCGACTGGAAGAAGAAGTTGTCGACTGCGAAGACGATCGTGTGGAATGGACCCATGGGAGTGTTCGAGAGACCTCCATTCGATGCGGGCTCAAGGGCAGTCGCCGAGGGGATCGCTCACGCGACTAGGCGTCATGGAACGAGTGTCGTCGGCGGGGGGGAGACTGCTGCCGCCCTGGAGGCGTTCAACCTCTCGGACCAGATAAGTCATGTCTCGACTGGAGGTGGTGCCAGCCTGAAGATGCTCGAAGGCTCCAGCTTCAGAAGCGTCGAACTGCTGTCTGATGGCTGATACGGATTTCGAGACGATGCAGAGTCCATCTTGGCTATACTTCATTCGTGGGTGAAAGAAACACTACTACCAGACCGGAAGGTGCCTTGAGATGAAGATGAGACTTGCATTCCTTACAGCAATCGCCTGCGTGGCCCTTGGTGGCACATCGTCGGCATTCGCGCAGAGAAAGACACTCAAGGTTGGTGATGCCGCTCCCAGCACGACCCTTTCCGGAGTGAAGGTCGTCAAGGAGTTCGGTAATCCCGCCGACATCGAGGGCAAGCCCATGGTCGTGGAATTCTGGGCCACCTGGTGCGGTCCCTGCAAGCAGTCAATCCCGCATCTGACGAAGCTCCAGAAGAAGTACGGCGCCGATCGTCTGAACATCATCGGTGTGACGAATCCCGACAAGGATCAGGACGACGCGAAGATCGAGCGGTTCGTCAAGAAGCAGGGTTCCCGCATGAACTACTGGGTCGTCTCCGATGAAGGTGAGATGGGTCGGAATTGGATGAAGGCCGCCGATCAGGACGGCATCCCATGCGCCTTCATCGTTGGCAAGCAGGGAAAGATACAGTTCATCGGTCACCCGATGGATCGCAAGTTCGAGGATATTCTCGGGAAGGTCGTTCGCGGCCGTTACGATCATGTGAGCATGCAGAAGGCCAAGAACCATCTGTCCGAGATCGAGCGTGCCCGCAAGATGAACAACTGGGATCAGTACTACACGCTCTCCGACAAGGTGATCGAGATCGATCCTGTCGTCTTCTACTACCTGCACATGGATCGCTTCGACGTGGAATTGATGGATCGCGACAATCCCGACAAGGCCTATCAGGACGCCATAGCGATGTCGGTCAACCGTCAGGACGATCCCGAGCTGCTCTCATGGATGGCGGAACACATCGCGTTGTCGCCGTCGATACCGGATGACAAGCGCAATCTCGACGTCGCCCTGGCTCTCGTGCAATCCGCTCGAAATGCCGGTGGTACGAAGGACACGGCGATGATGGTCTCCGAGGCCAAGATCCGCATGGCTCGTGGTGAGATCGATCAGGCGGTCAAGCTTCAGCGCAAGGCATCCTGGTCGGCGCCGGAGTCCCGCAAGGACGAGTACAAGCGTCTGTACCAGGAATACAAGTCAGAGGCTGCTCAGGTTCAGGAGTGACACGTGAGCATGGATACCGCCATCAGCGAACCAACCCCAGCACTGTTTTCCCAGATACGCCACAAGCCGATGGTGGCGCCGTCGATACTCTCCGCCGACTTCGGAATGATGGCTGAGGAGTGCCGGTCGGTCATCGATCACGGCGCAGACCTCCTGCATCTCGATGTCATGGACGGTCATTTCGTTCCGAATCTCTCCATGGGGCCGGCGATGTGCCAGGCCATTCGCTCGCACTTTCCAGTCGCGTTCCTGGATGTGCACATGATGGTGACCAACCCGGGCGACTACATCGACTCGTTCGCCAAGGCAGGGGCGAACAACTACACGGTCCATGTCGAATGCGACGACGATCCACGCGAGCTTGCGGAGGCCATTCATTCC
Source organism: Phycisphaerales bacterium UBA3158 (assembly GCA_002364555.1). Taxonomy (GTDB): domain Bacteria; phylum Planctomycetota; class Phycisphaerae; order Phycisphaerales; family SM1A02; genus UBA1668. The sequence continues at coordinate 2,234 of DEYM01000150.1, forward strand.
GCTGGAATGAGTGCCGGACTCGCCATCAAGCCGGAGACCGACTTCGAGAAGATGAAGCCTCATCTCGAGCACTTCCAGTTGCTGCTTGTCATGAGCGTCCATCCCGGGTTCTCCGGTCAGGCGTTCATCCCCGAGGTGCTCGAGACCACCAGTCGATTGAGCGAACTGATCCGGGATGATCAGCACATCCAGATGGATGGGGGGATCAATCCAGAGACGGCCGTATCCTGTCGCGAGGCGGGCTGCGATGTCCTGGTGGCTGCTTCGGCCATCTTCAAGAAACCCGACTACGGCGATTCCATCGCCCGCATTCGAGGTCAATAGTGCCCGTCGACGTGTGAATTCAGAAGGATTGCCCCCTTTTTGGGCTTCCATCTGGACGTCAGGACCACCTTCGAGGACGATATCCCCCGTGGCAGGAGAAGGAATGCCTGCTACCCGTGGAACTCATGGAGCTTGACGAACATGCCCGAAGTCACCAAACGATCATGGACGGACGTTGAGGCAGGTTCTGCCACCGGCAAGAAGCCGGTTCCGGAAGGACTCTGGCTGAGATGTCCCGGCTGTGCCGCGATTCTCTTCAGACGCTCTCTGGAGAACAACCAGCTCGTCTGTCCCGAGTGCACACATCACTTCAGACTTCCTGCGTTGGACCGCATCCGCCTGCTTGTCGATCCGGGCAGCTTTGTTCCGATGGACGAGAATCTCCGATCAGCCGATCCGCTCGAATTCACGGATATCAAGCCCTACAAGGATCGACTGGAAGCCTCCATAAAGAAGACCGGTTCCAACGAGGCGGTTCATTCCGGTACTGGTTTCATCAAGGGCCGAAAGGCCGTCCTGGCAGTCATGGATTTCTCGTTTCTGGGTGGTTCGATGGGTTCCGTCGTCGGCGAGAAGATCGTGCGGGCCATTGAAGCGGCCTCCAGCGAGGACCTTCCGCTGATCATCGTTTCGGCATCGGGTGGTGCCAGAATGATGGAGTCGGGTTTCTCGCTCATGCAGATGGCCAAGACATCCGCGGCCTTGGCTCGATTCGACGACATGGGTGGTCTGTACATTTCCGTGTTGACCGATCCGACAACCGGTGGTGTCACCGCCAGCTTCTCCATGCTGGGCGATGTCATCCTGGCCGAGCCTCGCGCGTTGATCGGATTTGCCGGGCCGCGTGTCATCCAGCAGACGATTCGTCAGGAGCTTCCTGACGGTTTTCAACGTTCTGAATTTCTTCTCAGAAGTGGCTTCCTGGATCGGGTCGTCGATCGACGCGATCTCCGGAGTGAGATCAGCAGTCTGATCGACTATGCCGGAAAGTAGTCATAGCGTTTCATCAAGCGAGTCCCAGACGGACACTCGTCTTCTGACCTGTGTGCTTCTCTGGTTGTCCGCCGCAAGCTGGTTGCTGTCGTGGCCATCGATCAATCTCTGGCCAATGTGCATTCTCTGGGCGGCGCTCATCGTGCGTGCCTCCATCGGGGCCAGATCATGGCTCTGGTTGACCGTCTGGACGATCATTCCCTACAGCCTCAGCTGGGGCTGGCTTCTGCGTTGGTCCATCGACGTGACTGGACCCGGCTATCCGGCCATGGTGGCGTATTCGGCTGCCTGGATGGTTCTGTTCGTCCTGTTGTTCAGAAGAGTGCATCGCTGCGGGGTCACCGCTTCTATTCCACTGGCGGTTCTGGCGCCGATCCTGTGGGTGGGGCTCGAGTATCTGCGTGCAGAGTGGTTTCTTGGTGCCTGGCCCTGGTACCTGGCAGGTCTTCAGCTGATCGAATGGCCATTGGTGTGTCAGATCGCCGACCTCGGAGGGGTCTGGATGGTTGGTCTGTTGCTGCTGTGCGTCGGGGGCGCCCTGGCTGAATGGTTTCGACCTCGTCCCCGCAGACGTCAGGCCCTGATCTCAACCGTGTTGGCCGCGTTGTTCTGCCTCTGTGCCGTTGCCTACGGTCTATTCAGTTTCACGGCCCAGCAGGAGTCCTCGCTTGGTCGTTTCCTGATCGTGCAGACGAACATCAAGGCGAGTAACAAGGTGGCGGCCACCTACGAGCAGCAGCTGGTCGACGCCTCGCAATTCATGAAGATGAGCATCGAGGGACTTCGGGAGGCTGGCGGCGCCGACCTGATCATCTGGCCCGAGACCATGCTCCCCGACATTGGTTTCGATCCGGCCACCACACGTGACATTCTGGAGCAGAGCCCCGGATGGGGGAGGCCCTTCCAGACCCGGATCGAAGAGGCCGTCGTCCATCTGGATACACCCATGCTGGTGGGAACCAGCACATGGGCGGATGGGATTGATCGATCGATCCTCGAGTCGGAAGGGCAGTTCGTCCCGACCAATCGCTACAACTCCGCCGTGCTGATACTTCCAGACGGTGGATTGGACAGCTATCACAAGATCTTTCCGACTCCCTTTGGTGAACGTCTTCCATGGATCGACGCGTGGCCCTGGCTCAGGGAGAAGATGCTGGATTTCGGAGGCCCTGGCATCCTTCTGGAGCTTGATGCCGGACCTGAACCAACCGTTCTGGATTTGCCGAGGCTCGAGGATGATCCTCTGGTTCTGATCACTCCGATCTGTTTCGAGGCCACTGTCCCCAGCGTCACCAGAAGTCTCTTCAGATCGGGATCCGGAGTCTCCTCTCCCGATCTGATCGTGAATCTGACCAATGACGGCTGGTTCGGAGATATCGACGGTGGAAGATCATCACATGCCCAGGCGGCTCGTTTCCGCTGCATAGAACTCCGGGCTCCGATGATTCGCTGTGCCAATACCGGGCAGAGTGGTCTCTTCGATTCAAGTGGACGGCTCGTTGCCTCGTTGCCTTCAAGGGAGGGCGGGGTCCTTCTTGCGGAGCCCATGGGTGATTCGCGTCGTACGCTCTACGTTCTGGTCGGTAATCTTGTGCCGGTATCGTGTCTGTTGTTCGCCGTGTTGAGTTGTCTGTTGACCTTGAAATCAGCGAGATCCGAATGAAGATGTCCGGCTTATGCGTATCGAATCGAATGCTGACACTGCTTCTGGCAATGGTCTGTCTTGGCCCGCTGGGTTGTTCCGATCAGGGAAAGACCGCCAAGTGGAGTTCAAGGGATCAGAGCATTGTCCCAACGACCAATCAGCCGGCCAGCCTGGGTGCCGTTCCAGAATCCGGTCCCAGACTGAAGGTCCAGAATCCCAACCTCAAGTTCGCTGCGATCGAAGTACTCGAACAGGGGGGCGTCTCCGAGCGTCCCTTGATGAGGGCCAATGCGATCGAGGCGCTCGAGCCGACCACCGAGCCGCTGCGGAGGGCCGTTCTTCGTGGATTGGTCGATCCAAACGAGGGCGTCCGGTTCGTGGCCGCCATGTCGATTGGTCGCAGAAATCTCTGTGGTGTTTCGCATCTTCTGGGACCTTTGCTGAAGGACCCCTCGAACTCAGTTCGAGCTGCCGCGATCTATTCGATGTCGGTTTGTGGCGATGACATCGATCTGAATCCACTGGCTGGTTTCATGGTTGGCGAGAAGGCTTCCGACCGGGCCAATGCGGCGCTTGTGCTGGCTGAACTCGACAACGAAACAGCGATACCGCTGATTCGCAATGGAATGGGGCGTGACTTCAAGTCCTACGATCCGGCTCGTTCTCGAACCATCGATCTGCTCATGGCGGAATCACTGGTCAGGCTGGGTGATCGCAGGGAGCTGGAGGCCATTCGTGCGGCCCTCTTTGCACCTCCGGAACACAGCGAGATGACTGCTCTTGCCTGCCAGATGCTGGCACGTCTGGGTGATCGAACGGCCATTCCAAATCTCCATGATCTGGCGACAGGAGAGGGACCTCGAAAAGCCGGTCCGGAGCTTCGCCTGGTCGCCGCGACGGCGTTGGCCGATCTACAGCCTGATTTGGTCCCCATGGACCTCGTAATAGGCCAGATCGGGTCCGAGAACCCCGCTGTTCGTCTTCAGGTAGCCAATGTGCTCGGGGCTCTGAAAGCCCCCTCCATGGAGCCTCAATTGACCATTCTTCTGAATGACGAAGATCCCTATGTTCAGATGGCCTCGGCATCCGCGATCCTCAAATTGACCGCTGAAGTCAGGCCAGAATGAGCGATGGAGCTTCCGCAGGCCAAACAGCCTCAGCTTCACAGCTGATGTATGATTGACAAGTAGCCATTAAAGGGACTACAACATCGATTCTCAATGCCGTTTGCCCGGGGGTAACCCGAGTCTACGGTGAACTTGAACAGCAACCGAGCGAGGCAAGACGTGCACATTCTCACCAAGGTTTTCATTGTTCTGATCACACTCCTGGCCATTTTCATGGTTCCATTGGTGGTCGTATCCGCCAAGAATCAGGTGACCTGGAAGACGAAGGCTGTGCAGGCTGAAGTCGATCGCGAAGCGGCTCGTGAACAATTGAATCAAGCAAGGGATTCACATCAGGCGGCACTGGCTCGCCTGGCCAACGAGTCCAGCGACTACTCCCAGCGTCTGGCCTCGATGGAAGCTCAGCTGACAGCCAGTGAAGAAGCCCGACGAAGCATGGAAGACGATCTGCTTGCCAGTCGTTCATCCGCTTCGAATCAGGGTGCGATGAATCGTTCGCTCTCGAAGAGCCTCCAGGCCAGCACGGATCTGACCCACGGCCTGGTCAGTCGCGTCGGCGAACTTCGCACGCGTGCGTTGACCGCGGAGGAGCGTCGGGTCGAACTCGATGAAGCTCTGCGTGATCTCAACAGTCGGCTCGAGACCGCCGTTGCCGCACAGCGTGCACTTCAGGAGCAGATCAATCTCCTGAAGGATGAGAAGGAAAGTGCCAAGTCCCGAGTGGCGGCCTATGTGGCCCGCTTCGGAGCACTTGATGACCAGGTGACTCAAAACACCGATGGTGTCGCACCCGACCGAACTCTCGATGCGACCGTCCTGGACGTTCGTCGTGTTGGAGATCGAACACTGGCTGAAATCGATGCGGGTTCACGAGATGGAGTCAAGGCCGGCTGGGTCATGACCATCGGTGACAACGGCATCTTTATCGGTCGTCTTCGAATCACCCATGTCGACATCAATCGGTCCACTGGAATCATCACGCTCGAGGATTCCGATCGCGGCCTCGTCGAGGCCGGCCAGCGGGCCTATGCCCTGCTTGGTCAGAACTGATCTCAATCGAAAGGAATCAGGAAAATGCCCATTCGATTCGGTTCATCCTCCTCCAGTGCTGCAAGCGGCCCTGAGACGAACATTTACACAGCTCTGGCACTGGTTGCCTTCCTGATCCTGCTCGTGGGCGTCCTCTGGATGGTTTTCCACAACATGGAATATTCCAAGGGGTACAGCCGGGGTGCCGAAGGTGGCGTTTTCGCCATTCTGGAAGAAGGCCGCTGAGGACTCTTTCCTTCCAATCGATCTTACTCATCCACCGCCGCCCTCCTCGGGCGGCGGTTGTCGTATCATGAGGCGTCGCCTTGAACTCAGGGGGCTTTCATGCTTGATCGAATCTTGAACTGGTTCAGTGTTGATATGGGAATCGACCTTGGCACTTGCAACACGTTGGTTGCCGTGCGTGGGGAAGGGATCATTCTGAATGAACCTTCAGTCGTTGCCGTCAAACGAGGAACCAATCGTGTTCTCAACAATGGCAATGCAGTTGGCTGGCAGGCCAAGGAGATGCTTGGCAAGACGCCAGGTTCCATCAGCGCCATTCGCCCGTTGAAAGATGGTGTGATCAGTGACTTCGAGATCACCGAGGCGATGTTGAGCTACTTCATTCGCAAGGCGACCGGCAAGCGTGTGGTCAGTCCACGTGTGGTCATCGCAGTGCCCAGTGGAATCACCGCGGTTGAAAAACGTGCGGTTCTGGATTCCGCTGAAAGAGCGGGCGCTCGAAGGGTCTACCTTGTCGAGGAACCGATGGCGGCCGGCATTGGCGCTGGTTTGCCCATCGTCGAGCCGACGGCCTCCATGGTCGTCGATATCGGTGGTGGTACCACCGAGGTGGCCATCATGTCCCTCGCGGACATCGCCACGTGTGAATCCGTGAGAGTGGCGGGTGACGACTTCGACGAAGCGATCAT
>DEYM01000037.1 GCA_002364555.1 Phycisphaerales bacterium UBA3158
CGGAACCGGAGTAGATCGCGCTGCCGATGCCGCCCAGAAGAACGAACAGGCCCATGATGATCCAGCCGAAGGTATCCATTAGTCGGATCCTCCACTCTTGAGCGACACGATCACCGAGGTCACATCTCCCTCATGGGCATGATGGACCTCGAGCTCGAGATTCTCGATCCGGACGCGATCGCCCGTCCTTGGCAGTCGATCCAGTGAAGCGGTGATCAGGCCACTGATCGTGGCCGCATGCGTCTGGTTGGCCAGCGATCCCAGGGAATCGCGAAACTGGCGGATGCTCGTGTCGCCATCGATGATCCACCGGCCGGGACCAAGCGGTCTGGGTGGATTGGACACCTCCAGTGTCGGTTCGGCGATGTCGCCGATGAGTTCCTCGACGATGTCCTGAAGCGAGATGACGCCGGACGTTCCGCCGTATTCATCCACTACGACGGCGAAGATCAACCCATCCTTTCGGAAGATGTCCAGACCCAGTTCCAGAGAGGTGACTTCCGGGATGAATCTGGCGGGGATCATCAGGTCGGCGACACTCTGATGATCCTCGCGCTTCAGCCAGCTCTTGACCGGCAGAACCCCGAGAATGTCATCGAGATCCTCGCCATGGACAGGTAGTCTCGTCACACGATGCTTCTCGATCAGGGATCGAATCTGCTCCGGTGTGTCTTCGATCTGGATGGTGACGGTCTTGGTTCGAGGCGTCATGGCCTTTCGAATGGTCATGTTGCCCAGCTTGATCACATCCAGAAGCGTCTGATGCTCCTCTCGATTGACCACGCCCGAGTTGGACGAATGGACCAGAAGCCTCTCCAGTTCATCGGCCGAGAGCAAATCGTTCTGCTGGCCACTGCCCGATAGACGGCTGATGGGCGTGACGATCGCGGTATCGACGATCACTCTGATCGGAGCGATGGCTCTATGTATGGCAAGAAGTATTGGCGCGACGAACGCGGAGAATCTCGCGGGTGACGCGGAGGCGACCATCTTGGGTCCGATCTCCCCGACGAGGACGATCACCAGCAATGATCCGATTCCCAACGCGAGCTGGACGAGCCAGTTCGTGGATACCCACATCATCAACGAGGAGCTGATGACGAAGTAGAGAACGTTGGCGGTCATGTTGCCGAGCAGCAGGGTGATCAGCAGCATTCTCGGTTCGCTCAGAAGAGTCAGTGCGGAGCGAGAACCGGCATGGGTTGATTGCCGCATCTTCTGACGATGCGACGCGCCCAGGCAGAACAGGGCCGTCTCCGAACCACTGAAGAAGCCGCTCATGACCAGCATGGCTGGAAGCAGACAGATCAGAACGATAACCGTCACCTCGTTGGGAGGTGTTGAAGCCGCACCCAGAATGGACAGCAGACTCATGATCTCGGGGAGGAGTCCCCAGTCTCTCCGGTTCTACTCGTTGACCATGGGTCCCGATGATCCGGAGTCTTCATCCCCGGCAATCGACGACCTCATGTCCGTATCCGCCATGACGTTCTTCATGCGGTAGTAATCCATGATGCCCATGTTTCCTCCTCGGAACGCATCGGCCATGGCCTTTGGAATCTCGGCTTCCGCCAGAATGACCAGTGCTCGGTTCTTCTGGGCTTCTGCCTTGAATTCAGCTTCCTGAGCGACCGCCATGGCACGTCGTTGTTCGGCCTTGGCCTGGAATCGCTTGGTGTCGGCACCGGCCTGGTCGGCCTGGAGTCGAGCACCGATGTTGTCACCGACATCGATGTCGGCGATGTCGATCGAAAGGATCTCGTAGGCGGTTCCGGCGTCCAGTCCCTTCTCGAGAACCACGCGGGAGATGTTGTCCGGATTCTCGAGAACGGCGAGGTGATTCGCCGCGGAACCGATCGTCGAGACGATGCCTTCGCCGACACGGGCGATGATCGTCTCCTCGGTGGCACCACCGACCAGCTGGGCGATGTTGGTACGTACCGTCACACGAGCACGAGCCTTGAGCTTGATACCGTCCTTGGCCACGGCATCGATGGTGGTCTTGCCGCTTTCAGGACTCGGACAGTCGATGACCTTCGGATTGACCGACGTTCGAACCGCTTCGAGGATGTCACGACCCGCCAGATCGATTGCGGTGGCGACCGGCCATGAAAGATCGATCTTCGCCTTGTCCGCGGCAATGAGGGACCGGACGACATTCGTCACGCGACCTCCAGCCAGATAATGCGATTCGAGCAGCGCCGTCGAAAGATCGATACCGGCCTTCTTGGCCGTGATCCGGTTCTCGACGATCACGCGAGGGCGGACCTTTCGGAACCGCATCATGACCAGATCGACGAAGCGGACGGGGGCTCCTGATATCCAGGCCTGTACATACAGTCCGATGTACTGAAAGAGGAAGAGCACGATGATCAGCAGGACGAGCCCACCGACCACGATTCCGCCGATCGCCCATGGAGTCATGGCAAGCATGTGAGTAGTTGAAATATCCAAAGGCATCTTGGCGTCTCCCTCTCGGTTTGATGAGAGAGATTCTATCCCAACCATCCGAGGCTCGGCGGTCAGAAGCCCAACTATCCGCTTCAGGTGTCCACCGAACGCACCTTCAGCTGGTTGTCACGGGCTTCCGTGACGGTCACCTTGGTTCCGGATTCGATAATTCCATGTTCAGACAAGGCTTCCAGCCGCTGTCCATCAAGCCTGATGATGCCCACAGGTCGCAGGGGTGTTTCCGCGATTCCAGTACATCCCACCAGATCGTTGTGATAATTCGCCCGTTCCTTCATGGCATGAGCGGAGGCGGCATGGGCCTCC
>DEYM01000090.1:0-2474 GCA_002364555.1 Phycisphaerales bacterium UBA3158
GATTCCATGAGAATCAGCCGCCGCTTTCCTTCCGGTCGGTAGAAGCTGGTCAGAAGCAGATGCAGATTGACCGTCAGCGAATTCATCATGACCACTTCACCTGGGCGTCCACCGACCAGTCTTGCGCCGGTTTCACGAAAATGCTCGTGATACGGATACCACGGGGCTGGTCCCTGTCGATGACCGTGGACGCCTCGGGCTGCCCAGCTGTCCATGACCTCCGTGACGTGGTCGACCGCCTTGCGTGGTTGAAGCCCGAGCGAGTTGCCGCAGAAGTACAGGACCGGCTCCCCATCATCGCCGGCTGGAATGCTGAATTCATTCCTCAGCGAGGACAGGGCATCGGCCTCATCGAGACCGATGGCCGAAGCCTCATCCTGATGGAGGTCATCAAGCGTCGTCATGGATCACCTCATTCGTATCACCGAGGAAAGTGGAAGCATGCAGACCCAGGAACTCCAGTGCGGTTCCAGAGAGAAGTCGTTTCTTCGATGAATCGTCCAGAGGCATCGATTCGATCAATGAGCCCGGGACATGTTCTCCAAGCGGGAATGGATAGTCGCTGCCGAGTGCGACCCGGTCCGTCCCCATGATGTCGATGAGATGCTGCAGTGAATTCGGATCATGAACGAGCGAATCGACGTAACAACGTCGAAGCAGCTCCCGGGGTGATGTGCTGGAATGGATCGCACAGAGATCGGGACGCACGTCGAAGCCATGCTGAATTCGACCGATGGTGAATGGCGCGGACCCGCCTCCATGAGCGAATGCGATCCTGAGACCTTCAAGCTTCTCCAGAACGCCGCCCATCATGAGGGAGCACATCGCCGTGGCGGTTTCCGCAGGCATGCCCACGAGCCATGGCATCCAGTACTTGGGATGCCGGTCTCTTCCGAGCATCTCCCATGGATGGACGAAGACGGCGGCATTGAGATCTCGAGCGGCCTCGAGGATGGTGACGATCCCGGGATCATCGAGATTGGCACCGTTGACGTTTGATCCGATCTGGATGCCGGGCATGCCCAGTTCCTTCACGCATCGCTCCAGTTCCCTGATCGCCAGATCGGGATCCTGCATGGGGAGGTTTCCCAAGCCGGCGAATCGAGTGGGATATCTGGCGACGACTCCGGCGATGTGATCGTTGAGAAGCTGGGAGAGATCGTGTGCATGCTCCGGCCTGGCTCCATAGGAGAACATGATCGGGACGGTCGAGAGGACCTGGACATGAACACCGGCTTGATCGCAATCCGCCATGCGAACGACCGGATCCCATGAATTTGACTCGATCTCACGAAAAAAATTATCACCCACCATCATCCTCGCGGAGCATGGTTTGTGGTGATCGAGATTGACCCATTCGCCGCATCCATAGCGTTGGGCGAGATCCGGCCACTTCTCGGGAAGTATGTGTGTATGGAGATCGATCTTGAGCACGAGGAAGATTCTACAGAGGTCCATTGAAGGACTCATCTGTTCAGCGTCAATCCAGTCGACTGATTGGGTCTGGAGAATGGGAGGCAATTCAAAAACAGGCTCAAAGTACCTGAAAATCCACATTCTGACTCAATTCAAGGCTCGCAAGGGATATCTCAATTGCTCTTGGCGCGGTACACTTTCCGACCTTGGGACAGGTGACCGAGCGGCTGAAGGTACCGGTTTGCTAAACCGGCGTAGGGTGCAAACCCTACCGCGGGTTCGAATCCCGCCCTGTCCGCTTCAGACGAAAACTGCTCGCACTTCAGGGTGCGAGCAGTTTTTTTAAAGTTATCACGGTCCTCTCAAATCATGTCATGCCTGAAGATGGTCAGCTAAAAACCCTATATTTCTAGGTAATTCGGCTTGCGTACCAACCATGAACATGAGTACCTTTCCGACATCAAAGGTGGAACGTCCACCAGCAATTGGTTGCTCCGACGGCTGCCGGGATTCGGCAGTCTGGCGTGGAGGAAAGGATTCTCAAATGGCCAAGAAAAAGACTACTCGTAAGAAGACCACTAAGAAGAAGGCATCATCGACCGAGATGAAGCCGCGTACAAAGACTGAGATCTTTGGATGCATTGCCGAGGAAACAGGGCTCACCCGCAAGGAAGTCGCTGCTGTATTCGAGTCGATGTCTTCAATGATCAAGAAGGACATCGGTCGTCGCGGACCAGGCACCTTCACAGTTCCCGGACTTCTTAAGATTCGCAAGCATCGCAAGCCCGCGACCAAGAAGCGCTTCGGAAAGAACCCCTTCACCGGTGAAGAGCAGTGGTTCGCCGCGAAGCCTGCCAAGAATGTCGTGAAGTTCACGGCACTCAAGGTACTCAAGGAGATGGTCTGATACATCAGCCCACTCCGTGATATGACTTCCCCGAACCGAGGCCATCCATCCGGATGGCCTCGGTTCTTTTTTGCCTGACGCTCCTGTGCTACTGTGACGTCATGTCATTGCCTCCAGACAGAAGCCACATTGCAACGGAACAGAGACACGA
>DEYM01000090.1:2893-3330 GCA_002364555.1 Phycisphaerales bacterium UBA3158
GCAGGCCCCTCGATGACCGCGTTCGTCGATGAGCTGCTGCCACGAGTACAGGCAGGCGGACGACTGTTCTATCTGGGTGCGGGCACGAGTGGTCGCCTTGGTGTTCTTGATGCATCCGAATGCCCACCAACCTTCAACTCCGATCCATCCACCGTCATCGGAATCATCGCCGGTGGCGATTCGGCGTTGCGACGATCATCCGAAGCTCGCGAGGACGATTCGACCGGCGCCCATGGCGAACTGGAATCCCAAGCAGTCGGTCCAGACGACACCGTGCTTGGCATAGCGGCCGGCGGCACCACTCCATGGGTGCTCGGCGGTGTCCGGGAAGCCTCGCGTCGTGGAGCCATGACGGGCCTGATGACGTGTGCTGCATTGCCCGACTCGGCTCATGCGGATCACCACATACACCTTGAAACCGGTGCTGAACTGGTCAC
>DEYM01000090.1:3730-4040 GCA_002364555.1 Phycisphaerales bacterium UBA3158
CTGTTCGTTCGGCTTGGAAAGGTCTACGAGGGACTCATGGTGGACCTCAAGGCGACCAACAGCAAGCTGCACGATCGATGCCTTCGCATCCTCTGCGAGCTGTGCCCGGGCATGGACCGTGCCGCCGCTGATGATCTTCTCCAGCAATCAGAAGGCCAGCTCAAGGTCGCGATCCTGATGGCCAGGTCGGGTATCGATGGGGTCGAAGCCAGTCGACTGCTCTCTCTCCATGAGGGCGATCTGGCGAAAGCCATTCGTTGAACGTTCCATGCGGCTCATGGCCCTTCTGCGGAAAAAAAACGATTACTTC
>DEYM01000014.1 GCA_002364555.1 Phycisphaerales bacterium UBA3158
GAAAAAACCCCCCGATCCAGAGGACCGGGGGGTGGATTGTCACGTCAGACGACTTGTGGTCGCATCACTCGGTGATGCAGTAGTTGACGGCGAAGTCGCCGACAACATAGCCAGTGCCGTCGTTGGCATAGGAAGTACCCTCGGGGGCTGACATCCACAGGAACCAGCAGTCGCCGGTTCCGCTGGACGTCGATTCGACCATAAGCGAGTTGATCGCAGCGCCGGAGTAGTTGATGTCCGACCATGTCCAGCTGTACAGGGGATAGACATCGGCATAGATGATTCCCGTATCAGCAGAGGTGCTGATGGTGCTGAAGTAGTCGAACGAGCCACTTGAAGGTGGTACTTCAGTCGAGAGTCCAAGGGACATGCCTGCTGGAAGTACCCCTTCGGCACATGGTTCGAAGCCTGTTCCGTTGAACAGGAGAGCCAGTCCGTAGACCGTCACTTCGCTGATGGAAGAGATGCCTCCGATATCGGCTGCACGCTGGAATCCACCGCCTACATCCGATGTACCGGCTGTCCAGGCACCGGACTCCGGTGTCGGTGCCACACCCGTGCCGTTGCAGGCGATCGGGCATACGTAGCCGGCATCGCAGGATTCGCCAGCGGCATAGAAACCACCCTGGCTGGCACATTCAGCAGGCGACAGGTCGCCAATGCAGCTGTCTCCGACACAACAGGCCGCTGCGGGTGCCGCCTCGCCTTCGAGTCGGACCGTGTACTCGTCCTGTCCCGTGTTGCAGGGCGTAGTGGTGCCGGCATTGAAATCATGACCGACGAACACGCAGTAGTTGTTGCCTGCAGGCAGTGTGACGGTGAGTGTCTCCTCCGCACCGGCCTCCGAGAAGGTATTCCCGACGAATGCCACGGAGTTCAGATCGACTATGCCGAACAGAAGCTGACCTTCACCGCCAACCGTGATGGTGTACGAACCACCATCCACGTTGTCGAAGAGATACCAGTCGGTGTCTCGATAGGTCAGATCCGTTCCATCCTCTGCACAACCAAGGCAGGTGAAGGTCGAAGCCGAACCACAGATCGTCTCGTTGATCGAGATCGAGCCGTAGGAGGCTGGATTGGCGTTCAGGCCGCCATTGGGATCTGCTGCTGCGCCAGCGGCATCAGTGTCCTCCGAGCAGGGAACGCCCTCTGGCGTGTCCCCGGATTGGCATCCTGCCCATCCACAGCTGATATCGGCACAATCGCCTCCGAGAGACGTGCCTCCGAACGCTGTGCAGTCGGTCGGCGTCAGATCGACGCAGTCCGTCAGGCTGATGCAGCATGCCCCCTCGACTTCTGGTGCGATCTGGATCAAGGCATCGAACGCGGCCGTGTCAGTGTAGGCGAACGAACCGATTCGGACGATGAACGAATCACCGCTGCTGACGTTTGGAATGGTCAGTAGTGATGTGAAGTTGGCACAGTCCGCACCATCGTCGTTGCAGGCCAGGGCGTTTCCACCACAGCTGTCATAGACGGCGATCACCGTATCGAGCGTGGTCGCATCGCATGTGCTGACCGTGAGCGTGCCGCTTTCGGTGGCGGTGATGCTGTACCAGAGATCCTGATAGATCTGGCGAGCTTCTTCGATGTCGCCACAGGGATCGATGGCGCTGCCGGTTGTCGTCGCACCGGTGTTGTCGAATGCAACCAGTCCACTGCTGACGATCTGGGCGTTGCTGCAGTCGTTGTTGGCTGGAACGGGAGCGCAGTTGCCGCATTCCGATCCGTCGCCTTGATAGGCGCCGCCAGTAGCGAAGCAGTCGTTCGGGACCGTCAGAGTGCAGCTGGAGTCGGCCAGGCAGCATGCTCCGGAGACACAGGTGTCACAGGAGGAGCCATCGCCGAGCCAGTCGCCGCCGGCGTCGATGCAGTCCGCTTCGGTTTCATCTGCAATGCAGCCGTCGACTCCGAAGCAGCAGCTGCCACGTGGAGCACAGTCGGTTCCGAACTGCTCGATGCAGGCCAGAAGGTCGTTGACATCTACTACGCAGTCGCCATTTGGAAGTGGGGCGACGTCGCCAGCTGGACGTTCTGTCCCATCCCCAACTTCTCCGAACGTGGCGATGACCTTGAGGACGTCGTTGACGTCGACGACGCCATCAGGCACATCGTTTGGTCCGCTGATGTCCGCACTGCATTCCGTGGGTAGCGGTAGATCGCAGGGATCACCGGTTCCACCGCCGACTCGATATGCCACATTGACGGCGGCTATCTGAAGTCCACCGAAAGCGAAGCCGTCTCCGGGGTTGGCCTGCCAGCAGTTGTTGTCACCGATCGTTGTGGCCGTCAGGAAGGTCTGGCCGTTGGTGCCGAATTCGTTGATTGGAATGACTGCGACATAGTTGATTCCGGAGGGAATGTCCCAGAATCCGTCTGCAGACAAATCGTACATGAAGCCATCACCACTCCAGAGGGTATTGACGGCCAGGACGCCGATGTAGTCCTGGGAAGCGATATCGCCCACCAGATTCGTGGCGGCGGTATCCGGCGTGCTGTAGAAGTTGACCTGGGCTCCACCGATCGCCTCGGGGCCGCCGGTGCTGTAGGTCAGGACCGTTGTGACATCCGTGGCCGAGAGTCCGGAGGCATTATCGAAATCATCGATGGCCGCGATGTCGTAGATCGAGAAGGCGGCTTCGAAATACTGACTGGCGAGACCGCCATTTACAGTATCGACGCTGGAGCCGTCATTGGGTCCGATCTGATCCATGAGAATAGGCGTGCCGCCGAGAGCGGCCATTGTCGTCAGGCCCAACATGGCCAGACAGGTTGGTGCAGATTGCATCTCTTCAACTCCTCTAAGTATTCCGTGTTTGGCCACCCTGAGGCAGCTTCTCGAGACAAAACGGGTATCCGTTCATGTCACTTGAGTGTACCGGGAGTCTTTCATTTTTCGAGATGCCAGATCTGAAATTAAGCCCTCGAACTGTGGTAAAAACATCACAGAGCTTGTTTTAGGTCCATTGGCGACCATGAAAAGCCGGCTGATGCCCATTTAGGACATCAGCCGGAGGTCGGTTTGTGTTCAGACGATTCGTTGCGGTGTCCACGGTCCGTCTGATTGGAGGGGGGTGGCTGCGATTCATCGGTTACTCATGAAGGCATGAGCGTCGGATTCAGTTGAAATCGATCCAGCCGTCTCAGGAGGCAGCCAATTTGGCTTCAGCGTTTTCAGGTTCGCTGTATCGATCCTTGAGCTTCTTGAGCCCACGGTACTTCCAGTTGTTGACTGTGGAGACGGGAACACCCATCGATGCAGCTGCTTCCTGATAGCTCAGGCCTTCGCAGACGACGAGTCGAACGGCATCGGCTTCCTTGGGGCACAGTTGTCCCAGATGACGACTGAGTTCGTTTCGATCGATTTCCACTTCCGGAGTCTGTCGGTTGACTGTGGCGGGTGCCAGTTCCTCCGCGGATTCCAGGAAGCGATTGAATCGCTGGTTCTTGTTGTATCGACGCTTGATCAGGTTGTCGGCGATCTTGATCAGATACGAGACGCTGATCGTCAGCTCTGGCAACCTTTCCAGCTTGAGAAGTCGGGTGAAGACTTCCTGTGCGATGTCTTCTGCGGAATCGGCAGGCAGTGACCGACGGGAGAAGCAATAGACTCGGTGATAGTACTGCTCGAATAGATCAAGCACGATGTTGGCACGGCTTTGTTGGGACGGCACGACCAGGCTCCTCGTTAGCACCTTCCAACGTATCTTGGTTGGAAGGGGCGACTGGGTGAGGGCGTCTTCGCGCTCCTGGCGAAGACGGGGGGAAACGGGCGACCAATCGCATCAATGCGAAAGGATCAAGAATGAGGCCTTTTGAACCAGATGAGTCATGTCATGACTGGCATTCGGCTTTGAGGCCGCAACCCTGCACGCCCAGGGTCGAGTCAAGTAAGACAATTCCACCGACTCGGTTTGCTTTCGCGAAAATGCTGTCATTGGTGACATCTGAAAAAAACGATTCATTTGGACTCCTGGGTCCCTTCGGACCTCTCGAAAGGCCCATACGATGAGCCTCCAGAACCCACTATGCGTCCTCCTTTGGCATGTGTGCCGATAAGAGAGGAAAATCCGAATAGTGCTGAATAGTGCATGGTTCACCTTTAGATAGGCGTGAAGCTTTTTCTCTGGTGCAGAGGTCCTTTGTAATGATTGAATTTTTATGGGTACATCTGATATTCGTGTTTGGTGGCATTCTCGGGGGCGCTGGGCTGCTGCTATTGATCCGGGATCCTCGCCGTCGAACGCACACCCTCACATGGTTGGTGATCATTGTGCTGGCCCCATACGTCGGAATACCGCTGTTTCTGATGATCGGTACCAGACGTTCAAACAAAACTTTGAAGGTCAAGGGGACGCTGTCGCTGTCCGCGTGTCATGACCACACCGATTCGGTCACCGGAATCGGGCGTTCCATCAAGCCCTTGCTGGAAGGCATGGGCATGCCGCCGCCTAGTTGCGGCAATCGGTTCGAATTGCTGCCTGATGGAATCGCGACCTGGAACCGGTTCGCCCAGCTCATCGAGTCCTCGACCCAAAGCATCGAGATCGAGACCTATGTCTTCAACATGGATCCCACCGGAATCAGATTGCGCGACATGCTGGTCGCCAAGGCCCGTTCGGGCGTCAAGGTGAGGCTGCTGATCGATTCGCTCGGATCGCATGCCACCAAGAAGTCATTCATGCAGCCGGTGATCGATGCCGGTGGTGAAGTCAGCTGGTTCATACCGATCATCCATCGTCCCTGGCGGGCATCAGGCGATACCAGAAACCATCGCAAGATCGCCTTGTTCGATCGAAAGCACGTCATCGCAGGCGGGAGCAACCTTGGCGAGGAGTACATCGGTCCCACGCCCGTCGAAGGGCGTTGGGTCGACATCAACTTCCACATAGAAGGTCCGGTCGTCACCCACTACTTCGAGGTCTTCCGAAACGATTGGCAGTTCTCGACGAGGGGTGCCCTGGACGCCTCACCGGCGCCGATCGTCGAGCCGGTCGGACATTCGCTGGCGCAGGTCATTCCCTCAGGCGTGGATGTACCCGGTGACGTCCTCTACAACGCAGTCGTCACCTCGGTGTACGAGGCCCGCCGACGCTTGTGGATCACCACGCCGTACTTCGTACCCGATGAACCGCTCACCCAGGCGCTGGCTCTGGCAGCCAGGCGCGGCATCGACCTTCGCATCATCCTTCCCGATGTCTCGAACCAGAAACTCGCCGACATCGCTCGTGGACCGTCCGTTCGTCACATCGTCGACTGGGGTGGTCGAGTGGTTCGGTACACCGGCGGCATGTTCCATGCCAAGACGCTCGTGGCCGACGACGACTGGGCGCTGGTGGGTTCCATGAACACCGATCGTCGAAGTCTCTTCCTCAACTTCGAGGTGATGCTCTCGCTGTACAACAAGGATGATGTGAAGATCATCTCCGATTGGAACAGTCGTCTGATGGATCCCGCCCAGGAGGGGGCCAAGTCGGTGACGGCTCCTCATCGGATGTGGGAATCGATGGTCCGTCTACTGGCGCCCGAACTTTGACGAGGTCATTGGCCAAGCGGTCCTGAATTCGTCATACTGTCCGCCTCGATTCTGTTTCAACAGGTTCGATATTCTCATTCAAGGAGCTGGGTAAAGATGCAGTCGATGATTATTCTCGGTGCCGGCATGGTCGGTGGTGTCATGGCCGAAGACCTCGTTGCCGATGAGGGTCGCGAAGTGGCCATCATCGACTTCTCGGCGGAACGTCTGGCGCGTGTCGAGTCGCGGACCTCCGGTGCCGTTCGCACCATCCAGGCCGATTGCGGCGATACGTCGCTGATCACCAGCATCGTCAAGGACTACGACATGGTTCTGGGAGCGCTGCCCAGTCGCTTCGGATTCGCCATGCTCGAGGCGATCATCGATCTCGGCAAGCACTACTGCGACATCTCCTTCATGCCCGAGGATGCCTGGGAGCTCGATGAGAAGGCCGCCGCGGCCGGTGTGATCGCCCTGGTCGACTGCGGCGTCGCGCCCGGGATGAGCAACCTTCAGGCGGGCCTGGCCGCTCGTTTCCTCGATCCATGCCATTCGATCGACATCATGGTCGGTGGTATCCCCCGTGATCCAAAGCCGCCGTGGAACTACAAGGCCGGTTTCAGCCCCTTCGATGTGGTGGAGGAGTACCTGCGTCCGTCGCGCATCATCGAGGATGGCAAGATGGTCATCAAGGAAGCCCTGAGTGAGCCGGAGCTGCTTGAATTCGAGGGTGTCGGAACACTGGAGGCCTTCAACACGGACGGTCTTCGATCACTGGCCGAGACGATCAAGGTCCCCACGATGCGTGAACGCACCATGCGGTATCCGGGGCATCGGGATCTGGCCCTGGCCATGCGGGAGACCGGATTGTTCGACGAGACGCCCATCGAGGTCAATGGTGCGATGGTCGCTCCTCGCGACGTCACCTGTCGACAGCTCTTCAAGACCTGGTCCTACGATCAGGGTGAGGCTGATCTGACGGTCATGCGGGTCATCGGTGAGGGTGAGATCGATGGTGCGGCCACGCGACTGACCTGGGATCTTCTGGATTTCTACGATCCACAGAAGGATCAGACCAGCATGTCCCGCACAACAGCCTTTCCTTGCACCTTGTGTGCTCGAATGGTGGAGCAGGGACTCATCGACGAGCCGGGTGTGTACTCGATGGAGCGTCTGGCTCATCGCGACGATGTCGTCGGGAATCTGCTCGAGGGCATGCAGGCTCGTGGCGTGACCTATCGCGAGACTCGCGAGTCCATCTAGCTCAGGCGAACCGTTTCACGTCCATCGGCTGCGCCCAGTCTGGCAGGGGCTGGCCGTCGATGCAATCGGCGATCAGCTGCGACGTACCCGGTCCGAGCGTGACTCCCATCATGGCATGGCCGGTCGCGAGATAGGCATTGCCTGTTTCAGGAACGGGGCCGATCACGGGTAGTCCATCGGCGGTGCAGGGCCGTAGTCCATTCCATTCCGAATGACGTCTGGCCTTTCTGACCCCATGGATGTAACGATCGGCGGCAGCCGGAAGCATGTCGAGTCGACGTTGCACCATTCGATCATTGATGCCGGAGAGTTCAAGGGTCCCGGCCAGTCTCACCTGATTGCCCATCGGATTGACCACGATGCAGGCCTCGCTGAGAACGGATGCCATCCTCGGCGGGTTCTCCATCTCGATCATGACGTGATAGCCCTTGGCCGCCTGCATCGGAATACGGATGTTCAGATCCCGGGCCAGTCCACTGCTCCAGATGCCGGCGGTCACAAGCAGCGTACCGCCCTGAATGCGTTCACCATCGGCGAGTTCGATGGACTCGAAGCATCCGCCCTCGAGATGCACGTTCTCGACTGTCGCATTGGTTCGCAGGATGCCGCCATCGGCCTCGAATCGTTGAGCCAGATGTCGGATCAGATCGTCGGGTCTGGCGACGATGCCGTCATGCTGGACGAGTCCGCCGATGACGTCGTCGCTCCAGCTGGGATCTTCTCGTCGAAGTTCGTCGCCTGTTCTGAATTCGACATTGAAGCCGGACTTCGTCAGGCGTTCTGCCTCATGGTCCAGATGATCGCGACCTTGTGGTGTCAGGGCGATGTCGGCGAAGCCGGTTGGTTCCAGGGCCTTCGGACATTCCTCGATGAGTGGTTCGAATCGTTCGCGGCTGAGTTTCGAGAATCGATCGAGTACTTCGCTGCTCATCCTGAAATGAGCCGGTCGACATGCTCTTCGAAAGGACAGCAGCCATCGAAGCAGCGAAAGACTCGGTCGTGGGGGGATGTAGAGCGGGCTTCTGGGGTCGAGCATCATCCGGATCGCCTTGGCGGCCACTTCCGGTGTCGGGATCGGAGCATGGCCGGGCGAGATGACACCGGCGTTGCCGGTGGAGGCTGAATCGCGGAGATCACCTCGATCGAGGATGGTCACGGCCCGGCCGCGCGCCAGCAGTTCCCGACCACTGAGCAGTCCGATGATTCCTCCCCCGATGATGATGACGTGTTCGTTCACGGTGCTCCCTGATGCGACATGCTACCCGTCATCAAGCCTGTTAAGGTGATCACATCCAAGGGAGCGGACATATGAGCATTCGTCTGGGAATCATCGGATCAGGGGGCATCGGACAGGTTCACGCACAGGCGGCCAGTGATGCGGGACATCCGGCCGCCGTCATGTGCGATCTGGACGCGGATCGGGCCGCCGAGGCCGCCGCTCCATGGGGCAGTGAGCCGATGACCGATGTCGATGCCATGCTGGCTCGCGACGACATCGATGCGGTGGTGGTCGCCTTGCCCAATTGTCTGCATGCATCCATGGCGTGCCGGGCATTGGCCGCCGGCAAGCATGTGCTGCTCGAGAAGCCCATGGCCATGACCGCCGACGAGTGCCAGCAGGTGATCGATGCCCGCGAGGCCTCCGGCCGGATTCTCCAAGTCGGGTTCGTCTGTCGATTCGCGGCGACGGTCCAGGCGGCGATGAACTTCATCGAGGAGGGGCGGCTTGGTCGCATCTATCACGTCCGGGCGGCGATGTATCGCCGTCGTGGTATTCCGGGGCTTGGGCGGTGGTTCACCACACGTGAGAAATCCGGTGGTGGAGTCATGATCGATCTGGGACCGCATCTGGTCGATCTGGTCATGCACATGACCGGCCGTCCCGAGGTGTCCTCGGCGAATGCGGTGGCTACGAGCATCTTCGGATCGCCACTCTACGACTATCGGTTCACGAGCATGTGGGCGGGGCCGCCGGATCGCGACGGCGTGTTCGATGTCGAGGACGGTGCATCGGTTCAGCTTCGTTTCAAGAGTGGCCTGACGGCTTCGCTGGAAATGGCCTGGGCGTCGCATCTGCCTGATGGCACGTTGCCTGATGGGGTGACGATCTTCGGTGAGCAGGGGGCCATGCACTTCGACATCTGGGGCGATCATCTGGTGATCGGTACCGAGATGGATGACCAGCAGGTGGACGTCAAGCACACCATCGCCGAAGGTGAGGGTTGGGGCACGGCGTTCCGCCGCGAGCACGAGAACTTCGCCGCCAACTGTGTTTCGAAGACGTCGCCGAACGCATCGGGTGAGAATGGTCGTGGCGTTCAGTCGGTTCTCGAGGCGATGTATGCCTCGGCTGATCGTGGCGAATCCGTCTCCTGTTCGTGAGGCCAGTCAGCTTCGCAGCATGACGATCACGTCGTAGACGACGTGGGCGATCACGACGATGCCGAATCCTCTCACCACGTAGACGAAGCCCAGATAGAGTCCCGCCAACGAGGTGAACACGATGCCGACGGCGCCCATCGCGGCCGGGTCGTGGTACCACGCGAAGGCGGCGGCGGAGACGACGACGGCGATCGTCAGGCCGACGATCTCCTTGAGTCCGGCCAGATCCACGAGCAGGGTATGGATGATCGCTATGAGCACCATCCGGAAGATCAGTTCCTCGTAGAGTCCGGCGGCGATACTGAGCACGATCCGCTGGAACCAGGGCAGTGTATGAAGCAGTTCGGTGCCCGCGGCCAGTGGAGTGGCCAGCAGAAAGCGGCTCATGACGAACAACGGGAGGGCCATGGCGGCACCCTCGATGTACATCCAGCCGATGGATTTACCGCTGGCCCGCCAGGGGCTTCGGCTGAAGGATTGCCAGGTGAGCAGGATGACGATGGTGAGGATGCCGCCCATGGCCAGAAGAACCGGTGGTGGCAACGCCAGTGTCCCGAAGAGTTGAAGCAGGCTTCGATGGGCGGTGACCTGAACCGCCGGTAGCTCGCTGGGCCAGGTCGCCAGACCGAACTCGCAGATGAGTATCAGCGGTAGCAGTGCCAGCAGAATCGCCCAGGGTCGATGCGATTCGTCCCAGTAACCGTTGCCCGAACCACGAGCGGGTTCAAGGGTGGGTTGCAGTCGTGCTGGTGATCGATTGGTCATGTCGTTGCCGGTGAGTATCGCACACTGGATTCATCATCGGCAAGGGGCAGGGAAGCGTGTTCCATGCAACAGGCAGGCTGGCGACAGCCAGTTTTTGAATCGATCTCATATATGTAACGCGATGGGGCGGGAGCGTCGATCAGGCGGTGGCCTTCTGCTTCAGATCCTTGAGTCGACGGGAGAGTCGACTCTTGCAGCGAGCGGCCTTGTTGCGATGCATCGTGCTCGTCGTGGAGATGCGGTCGTACTGCTTCTGGCATTCCTTGAAGGCAGTCTCGGCAGCCGGGACGTCTTCGGACTGCACGGCGGCGAGGAACGTATCGACTTGATCCTTGATGATTCGCTTGCGCCAGCGGTTGCGAGCACGGCGACCTTCATCCTGACGAATCTGCTTTTTCCTGGCCTGAGTATTGGGCACGAGCCTGTCTCCGAAAGTTGGTTGGGGCGATCTGGTCGCCCGGATAAGTGAGCCAAGCAGTATCCCAGATCCGCGGCTTTGGATCAAGCATCTCCCGATGGGAAGGGTTATGGGCCTGCTTGGCGGCGTTGGAGGGGGTCTGGGAGGGGGTTTGGGGTCGACTTTGATGGCGTGGTCTCCAGCCTGAGCTTGTGGGGGACCCCCTGTGGCTGATACCCTGTCCGCTTCTCCGGCCCTCACGGGTCGGACCATACCCCGCGGGTATAGCTCAATTGGATAGAGCATCGGTCTACGAAACCGAAGGT
>DEYM01000067.1 GCA_002364555.1 Phycisphaerales bacterium UBA3158
TGGAATCTACGCACTGGCGTCTTGGTCGGCTCTCACGCTCGGCTGGGTCATGGCAAGGCCTGCGAGTATGACCACCGTGGCAATGATGTCACTGAGGTGAAGTTGTTCATTGCCAGCGCTGATTCCAAGGATGATTCCAACGAGTGGAACCAGATAGTTCGACAGTGAGGCGAAGGTCGGCCCGCTGATGCGTATGAGCTGTATGTAGATCAGGAAGACGGCGCCGCCACCGAGTGTGGCCAGGAAGATGATGGAGAGGCCGCTGGACCAGGTCATGGTCAAGGACGTCGGATTTCCCCAAATCAACCAGGCCGGCAACAGCGATACCGAGGCCCAGATGAGCAGGTCCCTCGAGAGCGGGAGTGGTTTGATGTCCCTGACCCGATTGAGCAGGACGATGCTGATCGCGAAGGAGACCGCGGCAGTGAGGATCAGACCTCCGGAAATTGGATCGAGTGCGATCTCAGTCTGTGCACGTAGCCCGAAGAGCAGCACGAGTCCGACGAACCCGGTGAGGACGCCCAGTACGAGTCCGACTCGAGGCGATTCCTGCTTGAGAAGAAAGCATGCGAAGAAGACCGTGAAGATGGGGGTCGTCCCGAGGAGTATGGCGGCCACACTGCTGTCGATCTCCTGCTGACCGTAGGAGATCAGCAGGGCCGGTAGCCCCGTTTCCATGATTCCGATGATGGCGATGAGCCACCACTTCGAACGGTGCTTGGAAGGTGTGTTCGGTCTGGACGATCGTCGATGGAAGATGAAGCACGCCAACGCCATGATGGCGGCAGCCAGAACGGTCCTCAGGAAACTGATGTCCAGTGGATCGAGATCCTCCAATGCGGTCTTGATGAAGATGTACTGGCTACCCCACAGGGTTCCAACCAGAAAGAGAAGGACATACTTGATCATGTGTGTGGTCGATTCCGCTCGATCGAATCAGCTGCCTGGTGTTGGCTTTCCGCAGTCAAAGGTGACGGGTACGAGGCAGAGGAATCGCATCGGTTCATCGGTATGGTTCCTGAACTGATGAAGCTCGTTGGCCGGTACGAGCAGCGTATCTCCAGCGCCCACTATCCGGGTCTCCCCACTGCATTCCGCTTCGCAGCTGCCCTCGACGATGAAGACCTCATGTTCGTAGTCATGCTGATGTCTCGGGGTATGTCCACCGGATTGAACGACGAAGTGTCTCAGGGCGAAGTTCGGTGCATCATCATCTCGTCCGATCATGACCTGCATGGAGACGTTCTTGGCGCCCTCCATCTCGACCGGTGATGTCGTAGCGGGATCGGCGTGTCGAATCAGCATGCGTTTGGCTCCGAAAAGAGGCTCGGTATGTCAGCGAAGATCGATGCCCTCGTGATCTGAATCACATGGTAAGGTTCCTGCGTCGCGATCGTTGGAAGATCAAGCATTCGTTCCTGAAGGAGCACGTCGCATGTACCTCATCATCATACTCCTCGCATTCCTGATGCCCGGTTTCGAGAAGGCGGATCTGAATTGGACGGACGGCCGTGAACTGACCGTCGAGGGCCAGGGTTGGGAGGACACCAAGTCGCTCTGGGATCGTCTGCCGGCCAGAGCCGAGGGGCTCGTTCGGGAACCTGTCTGGGGCAATTCACTTGATTCGGCCGGGATTCTTCTTCGATTCAGATCCGATTCCCCATCGATCAGTGTTCGATGGACACTCAGGAAGGACCGGTTGTCCATGGCCCACATGCCCGCGACCGGAGTCAGTGGGGTGGATCTCTATGTTCGTGATGGGGACGTGTGGCGATGGGCGGCGACCCCGTTTCCCAGCGGGCGATCGAACGACGCTCTGCTGGTGTCCGGACTGGATGATCGGATGCGGGAGTGGATGCTCTATCTGCCCCTGTACAACGGCATCGAGAGGATATCGATCGGAACCGTCGATGGTTCCAGCATCGAGCCTCTGCCGCGGAAAGCCGATGCGATGCATCCGATCGTCTTCTACGGTACTTCGATCACGCACGGCGCCTGTGCTTCGAGACCGGGAATGTGCCATGTGGCCATTCTGGGAAGGGAGCTCGACATGGAGGTCGTCAATCTCGGTTTTTCGGGAAGTGGAACGATGGATCCCGAGATGGCCGATCTCATGGGTGAACTCGATGCCTCGATGTATGTCGTGGATTGCCTTCCCAATCTCAATGGTCAGGCGGTCTCGGAGCGCGCGGTTCCATTCGTCAAACGACTTCGTTCAAAGAGGCCCGACACGCCGATCCTGCTCGTCGAAGACAGGACCTACGCCGACAGCCACGTCAACAGCGATCGAATGCAGAACAATGTCGGCAATCGCGTCGCGCTCCGGAAGGCGTTGGACGAACTCAAGGCCGACAAGGTCGGGAACATCTACTATCTGGAGGGGGATCGCCTTCTCTCCTCCGATGGCGATGGGACCGTCGATGGATCGCATCCGACGGATCTCGGCTTTCGTCAGCAGGCCGATGCGTTCAAGGAAGTGATTGTTCCGGTCCTGAAGCCCGGGAAGCAATCATCTTGAATCGGGCTTGCTGACGGTCTCGATCGGTGCGGGGATATCGAGTGTCTGGGTTGGGAAGGCGAAGTCGGCTCCACGTCCGGCGACGATCTCCCCGACCTTGATCATCAGCTCCTGCTGGAGAGCGGCCATGTCGCCGGCACTGGCGCCGGGCTTGGTCATGCAGGTGATGGCGATATCGAGACTGGAATCCCCGAAGTTGTTGAAGACGACTCGGAGAAGTCCATTCTCATCGACATCCTGATGTCCCTTCAACGCCGTCTCGACATCCTGCACGACCGGTTTGATCTGGTCGAAATCCTGATACCGAAGACCGATCACGAACTGGATCTTGCGTTGGCTGATGCCGGTCATGTTCCTGATCGGATTCGTCAGGAACATGGAGTTGGGAATGATGATGGGGACCTTGTCCCATCCTCTCATTCTGGTCTGGTAGATGCCGATCTTCTCGACCGATCCGGAGATAGTGCTGAGTTCGACCGCTTCTCCAACCCGGAATGGTCGTGAGAAGAGGATCATGATGCCCCCGAAGATATTCTTGAAGACGTCCTGGAATGCGAACGAGAGTGCGAAGGCGCTGGCGCCGCCGAGCGTCAGGATCGCGGTCATGTCCATCCCGTAGGACTGTGCGGCGATCAGCAGCGTCATCAGCCATATGAATACAACCAGGAAATTGGCGACGGCATGAACGGCGGTGAGGTCCAGCTTGTCCGATTTGGCCGCGATGTCAGCGCACTTGTTCTCGATGCGCTTGACGGTCCTGGCCAGGAACCAGCCTAGAAGGATCAGAATGCAGCCGAGTCGCACCTGGGCGATACGAGTCACCAGGATGGCGGCTTCCGCCTTGGTTGGATCGGGGGCGATGAGCATTCTTGCGACCATCGTGAACGCTATGGCCCAGATCGCCAGCCCAAGTGGAAGTGAAAGGCTCGATGCCATGATTCCCGTCCACTGGAATCCTTCCTTGTTCATGCGTTTGGCATAGCGTGACAACAGCCATCCAAGCACGACATGGAGAATGAACGCAATGCCGAGAACCACCAGGCATGGGATCAGGATCGATTGTCTGGTCTGAATGAAATCCATGAACCAGTCGTGGGCGGCGGAGAGACCGCCGCTGATGTCAAGATCTGAACTGGAGGAGATGTTGGTATTGGCTGGAGTCGTCATGGTGGCCCATACGGTACCCATTTCATCTCGAGATCGCAGTTTCAGGCCGAGGGTGTCAGCTTGAAGTGACCGACCAGCCATGTTTTGCCATTATCGAGCCCGAAAAGCTCGGCGCAGGCCATGAAGAACATCCGCCATCTCTGGACTTCTCGTCGAGGATCGACGCCCGGTCTGCCGGTCATCAGCGCTGCTCTGGCAGCTTGCTGATTTCGATCCAGTTCATCCAGCCAGGCTTCGGCCGTGCGAGCGTAGTGCTCGCCGTTCCATTGCCACATCTGCTCGAGCTGGAGATGCTCGCCGAGTCTTCCAGGAAGATCCAACGAAGGCATCTGTCCACCACTGAAGAAATGTCTGGCCATCCAGTCCCCGGTTCCCTTGTCCTCGAAGAAGTACGGGGTGTCCTTGTGGCAGAAGACATGGATCAGCATGCTGGACTGATCATGCATCCACGACCGAGCTCTTTGGAAGAGCTGGTTCCAGTTGTGCATGTGTTCGAACATCTCGATGGACACCAGCCGATCGAACTGTTCAGACGTGTTGAATTCATTCATGTCGGCAGTGATGATTCGGACATTCGTCAGATCACGCCGTCGGCATTCCTCCTCGATATGGGCTCTTTGCCCATGACTGTTCGAGACGGCCGTAATGTTCGATGAGGGATAGTGTTCCGCCATCCAGAGCGTCAGCGAACCCCAGCCGCAGCCAAGTTCGAGAATATCCTGTCCATCAGACAGATCGGCATGGGCACAGGTCGATTCGAGGGCCTCGATCTCGGCTTCTTCGAGCGTGCTGGCTTTCTCGAAGAGGCAGCTGCTGTATTTGAGTCGTGGTCCAAGACAATGCTTGAAGAAGTCCGCGGGGACCTCGTAGTGCTGTTCATTGGCGGCTTCGGGAACATTGGCGACGGGACCTTTGTGCATCTCGTCCAGATGATTCTCGATCCAGGCCTCACGAGCGTCTGCGCCGGGTAGATCCGCCTCTCGTCGTCTGCAGAGCCTGCGGATACCGGCTCGAATGGCGGCGTCGGGTATCCAGGCGCGTTCCGCGAGTTCCAGGCCGATTGAAGCGATCATTCAGATGTCCTCTTGCGTGGGGGTAGTGGTATGAAGACGCTCGTCTCCCGTTGGTACTCGATCCAGGCATCGCCTCTTTTCCTGAGCGCCTCTCGTTCCACATGGGGTATTCCAGTGACCTTCAGAAGAAGCAGCAGCATCAGGAGCATGCCACCGAGTCCTATGTACCAGAGAGGGCCATCCGAGGCGAGTACGGCGAACCCGGTCCATGTCAGCCATTCGAAG
>DEYM01000036.1 GCA_002364555.1 Phycisphaerales bacterium UBA3158
GTGTTGATCATGACGAAACCGGCATCGAAGAGATGATCCAGCATCGTCTTGAGACGAGCGTTCTCCTCCGGTGACAGGAAGGCCTCGCGGAAGTTGCGTGGCTGCTTTTCCTTCATGTGCACACGAAGGATCGAACCGGCACCGGTCACACAGGCACGGGCACCAGTCCTTTCAGCGGCTTCCTCGATTCCCTTCGTGGCACGCCTGGCCAGGTTGTTCACATGGTCGACGGCTGCCTTGTCGAAGTGCTTCATCGCGGTGTACCCCGCGACCATGCTCATCGGATTGGCCGAGAATGTTCCCGAATGCGGAAGCAGGTACTGCTCCGAACTCGGATTCATGACATCCATCACATCGCTCCGACCGGCAATCGCCCCCACCGGAAAACCACCACCGACCATCTTGCCCATGGCCGTGAGATCCCCCTCGACGCCGTAGTGCATCTGCAGCCCACCATAGGTCGATCGGAAGGTGATGACCTCGTCGAACAACAGGAGTGAACCATTACGAGTCGTCCATTCACGGATGGCCTTGAGGAACTCGGGCTCGACCGGATTGAGACCGACTCGATGCGGCATCGGATCAAGCAGCACACCCGCGATGTCGTCTGCATGCTCATTGAGGATCGCCAGGGCACGTTCGATGTCGTTGAATGGAAGAATCAGGACATCGTTCAGGGCCGACTCGGGCGTTCCATGCGCCAGCGGCACGCTGTTTGGATGATCGACGCTTCCCCAGGTCTCGGGCTTTGGCGCCTGACTGACCTCGGCGTAGTCGTATCCACCGTGATAGGCGCCCTCCACCTTGGCGATCATCGGACGACCCGTGAAGGCGCGGGACGCCTTGATCGAGACCATGACCGCCTCCGTACCGGAGTTCATGAAGCGTACCTTCTGGAAACCGGGGCTCCGCGAGCACATGTGCTCGGCGTGGATGACCTCGCATTCCGTGGCCATCATGAACGCCGTACCGCGCTTGATCTGCTCGGTAACGGCTTCCACGATCGGCGGGAAGGCGTGACCATGGATGAGCGAAGCCATGTTGTTGGAGAAATCGATTCGAGTGTTGCCGTCGAGGTCAGTCAGGCGGCACCCTTCACCATAGGCGGCATAAGGTGGATAGGGCTTTCGCAGAACGGTGTTGCGGCTCACACCGCCAGGCATGACATGCTTGGCACGCTCGAAGATCTCGGCACTACGGGCCTGGGAGGTCGTGGATTCGGTACTCATGTGACTTGCCGCTTCCTATTCACTCGCCGGCAGCAAAGGGGCGCCGGTACGTTCTTCAACCATTTCGAATTCGATGCCGGGACACAGCTCGACTACCCGGAATCCTTCCGATGTGATATCGATCACAGCCAAATCAGTGTAGACACGGTCGACGACACGCCGCCCTGTTAATGGATACGAACAGGATTCGACGAGCTTGGGATCCCCAGTCTTGGTGCAGTGCTGCGTCATGACGAACACCTGCTTGACGCCGGCGACGAGATCCATGGCACCACCGACCGCCGGGATCGCACCGGGCTTGCCCGTCGACCAGTTCGCCAGATCACCCTGCTGCGATATTTGCATGGCACCGAGTACGCTCAGATCGAGATGACCCCCGCGGATCATCGCGAAGCTGTCGGCATGATGGAAATAGGCTGAACCGGGATTGGCGGTCACATGCCGCTTGCCGGCATTGATGAGCTCGGGATCGGCCCCACCTTCGGCGGGTGCCGGGCCCATGCCAAGCAGACCGTTTTCGGTGTGGTAGATGAACGTCCGTCCCTCGGGAACGAACTTCGCGACCAGCTCCGGGATACCGATGCCCAGATTCACATAGGAACCATTTGCGATGTCCTGAGCGAGCCGCTGAGCCATCTCCTCGCGTGTCCATCCGGTGATCTGGGTCTGCGGCGTCATGGGTAGCTGACTCCCGCGGCGATGAGCTCGGATTCGTAGGCGGGCTCCGCGACTTCGACGACTCGATCAACGAAGATACCGGGCGTGACGACGATTTCCGGATCGATGTCCCCCGCCTCGTGAACCCGGGCAGCCTGGACGATCGTCACATCGGCCGCCATGGCCATGATGGGTGCGAAGTTGCGAGCCGTCTTGTTGTAGAGGACGTTTCCATGGGAGTCGGCCGTGACACCCTTGATGAGCGCATAGTCGGCCTTCAGACCATGCTCGAGGAGATACTCCCGCCCGTTGAATTCACGCGACTCCTTGCCATCGGCAAGCGGTGTACCCACAGCGGTCGGCGTGTAGAACGCCGGAACACCGGCGCCTCCGGCGCGGATTCGCTCGGCCAGTGTTCCCTGGGGAACCAGCTCGAGTTCCGTGAAGCCTTCTCGATAGAGCTCGGGAAAGACCGTCGAATTGAGTGTCTTGGGGAAGGAGCAGATCACCTTGGTGACTCTTCGTTCCTTGAGCAATGCCGCCAGACCGACTTCGCCACTACCGGTGTTGTTGCTGATGACCGTGAGATCGGATGCGCCCTGATCGATGAGGGCGTGAATGAGCTCGATTGGACTTCCCGCTTCGCCGAAGCCACCGATCATGATGCTGGAACCATCTGCAATGTCCGCGACCGCTTCAGCTGGGTTGAGCACCCGTTTGTCGATCATCTGCAACCAGTATCTCGAGGCATGGAACTCGCCATGTTCACCGGGGCCTTGCCGGACTTGGTGACTCTCGTGTAGTCGAAGAGACCAGCCTCGTCGAAGAGGACACGATCTTCATAGTCGTCGAACCAGACCGCATCGGGATTGCGACCGACGATGCAGACCTTGCCTCGATCGGGTGCGTCCAACGCATTTCGAAGGAGCTTGAAGATCACCACACCGTTTTCACTACCGGGAAGTCCCGGGATGGGCTCGTTGGTCACCGCATTGACCTCGGTCTTGCCCTTGTAGTGGGTGATCGACAGACGAGCATGGTTCTCGATGCCCGAGAGTCCTCTCTGGGACTCGTTGAGCTTCTGCCAGGCCGTCTCGATCGGGACGTTGAAGGCCTTGTAGGCCACGATGTCTCGACCGCAGAAGAAGTAGTGGTTCTCGCCACCGGCACGCTTGAACTCTCGCTGAAGCAGACGCAGTGCATCCACATCGTCGTTGATGTCCTTGATGATCGGCGTCTGGTTCTGGACGCTGACCCAACCACGCTTCACCAGTTCCCGCATGGCACGCCCTGTTTCAGGCACCCACTGATGGAACCCTCGGGAATCCTTGATGTAGTTGCCATCAGCGTCCTTCGCGAGGATCTCGTCCGGATGCTCGAAGTGGAGCATGAAGTGGACAGCGACTTCAGGATAGGTCTCGTGGAAGCGATCAAGCATCGCGAAGAAGTTGTCGTCGAACCGCTGCGGGTAGAACGCCATCTCCTTGGTACCGATGCGAATCGATTCGATGTCGGATTCAGCGAGCGCACCCAGCCAACCGGCGATCTTGGAGTTGTTCAGAACCATCGGATCACCACCAGAGAGCAGAATCTCGCGAAGCTTCTCGCGACCAGTCTCGGGATGAAGACCACCGTTCGCCTTCACGAGCTCGTTGTGCGAACGAATGTAGGCGGTGATCTCGGGAATCTTGGCCAGGCCCTTCTTGGCCACCGTGCCGTCCTGTCGCTTGATGTCCTTGCGGGCGATCAACTCTTCGCGGTAGCAGAAACGGCAGTGAGCAGAGCAGGTGGAGACCACGTACATCAGCCCCATCTCGTACTTGTGCAGAAGCCCCTCCACGGGCGCGTAGTCCATCTGATTGCCGGGATCCTCGGATCCAGTCATATCATTGGTCTCGTCGGGACTGGCTTTCACGATTCGCTGGATGGGCTTGCTGGTCTGGGCCAGTTCGAAGTAGTGCCTAGTGATCTTCACCGGCATGCGTCCCTCGACATCCTGTTCCGTACCCTTGAGCACCTGAAGCTTCACCACCTCGTCCTTCGTGTAGAAGGACATCATGTCCTCCGGGGCCTTCTCATTGAAGAAGGGCGAAAGACCATTGATGATTTCACGCTGATGACGCGTGTCCTCGACGGTGTCGAGGAACGCCTGCTCACGATCGGTCGGAATGTGCACAGGCTTCTTGGCCACCTGTTCCTTAACTACCTCTTTGTCAGCCACAGCGAGCTCCATTATTTGTCAGGAGGGGAAAAGCTCAAATACTTCAAAGCTGAACGAATTGTACACTCTGAAAGTTCGGTTTGAGGGATGTTTTATTCAATATTAGGCTCTCATTGGCCGCTAAATGGGGTTTTCAAGCATGAGCCGAGCCCTGATCCCCG
>DEYM01000035.1 GCA_002364555.1 Phycisphaerales bacterium UBA3158
GCATCGAAGCAGTTGTTCCAGCCGTCGCCGGTTCCGGAAACCGCGACATCGGTCCAGCCGGATCCCTGGGAATTGATGTCCGAGGCACCACTGAGCTCGGTATAGGTTCCATAGACCAGCCCGTTGACTTCATTCGGTTCACGGTTGTCGAACTCGTCTGAGTTGTAGTGGCATCCATAGTTCGGGTAGTCGCAACCCGGAACCGAGCAGTCCAGATCAGGCAGGAAGTCGCCCTGGCTCAGGACACCGATGCCATCGACATTGATGGGGTTCCCGGCGGCATTGACGAGAATGCCGTTGGAACAGGATCCATCAAGTGCGCAGTTCGGTGGCAGGTCGAATGGGGACTGGAATGGCCAGCATGGTTCGGCACCACAGGGATCCATTCCAGTGATGAATCCCATGCCGTCGATGTCACCGAGGCGGATGTAGTTGAACGTGCCCTGTCCCTGGGCGGTCATGGCAGCGATGGTCAGGATGCTTGCGGTCAACATGTCTCTTTCCCCTATTGAATGGCATGAATTGCCACTTCGGAGGGTACAGGTGATCAGTGTGGTTCTGGAAGTGAAAACCGCAGCAGATGCTCTGGCACTGCTCTAAAGGGGTGTTTTTCTGATCTGCTCAGCGTGTCCGGGGGATGTCATCCCAGCAGGTCGTGTAGCGAGGTGATCGATTCTCGCGTTTCATGTGCCATTCCCGCCTCCGTAGTCCGGTGGCGGCGGCATGGAGCGTGCCCGGGCCCATGCGGTCGTTGATCTTGTCGAGCGTCTTCATCAATCGTTCATCACGTCCATGATCGCGTTGATCGAAGAGGCCGCCCTGACCTCCGCCGTGGGTGATGTCACCGAGCATGACACCGGCCTTCTTGTAATGAAACCCTTCTCGAAAGAGTGTTCGTCCGATCGTTCGAGCCGCTTCGAGGATCACCGGTGTCACGTTGGTCGCGGGCAGCAGCTCCCGGGTTCCGTGGCGGTGGTACTGCGGCATGTCCTCGCGAAAACGATTCGTATGCAGGAAGACCGAGATCTGTCCGGCCACGCTGTCCTCGGCTCGCAGCTTCTCCGCGGCGCGGCTGGCATGGCTCGCGATCGCCTCGGACAGTTCCTCCCATGTGGTGACCATGCGTCCGAATGATCGGGAGCGAACCATCGAGCGTCGTTGTACGGCGACTTCCTGGACGTCCTGACATGGCTCGCCGCGAAGCTCCAGTGCCGTTCGCATGGCGATGACGTTGAACTGTCGCCGCACTTCCATCGCCGGCATTCTCGCCAGGTCCAGCGCAGTACCGACGCCGATGCGTCGAAAGCGTCGCCCCCATCTTCGTCCGATGCCCCAGACATCCTCGATATCCGTCGATTCCAGATCACGATTCATGGCCTCTTCATCTCCGGGCATGGCATACACGCCGCCGGCTTCGGCTCGTTTCTTGGCGATTCGATTGGCCAGTTTGGCGAGCGTCTTGGTCGATCCCATGCCGATCGAGATGGGAATGCCCGTCCAGGCCAGGACCGATTGGCGTGTCCGGTGGCAGATCGCCATCAGATCGCGATTGATCAACGGCTGCAGATCGAGAAAGACCTCGTCGATCGAGTAGATCTCGATGTCGGGAATGAAATTCACGATCGACTGCACGACACGTCGGGACATGTCGTCATAGAGGGTGTAGTTGGACGAACGAACGACCACATCATGCTGTTTGATGATCTGTCTGCACTTGAACACCGGTTCGCCCATGGCGATGCCCAGATCCTTGGCCTCCTGTGATCGAGCGACGACACAGCCATCGTTGTTGGAAAGCACGATGACCGGACGCCCTTCAAGGCGGGGCTCGAAGACGCGTTCACAGGACGCATAGAAGTTGTTGCAGTCGGCCAGTGCGTACATGGTGTCTCAGGGTTGATGGACCACGTAGGTGACGACGCCCCATGTCCAGGCATCGACGTCCTGACCGAGCATGATGGGGGGGTATTCGGGATGTTCGGCGACCAGCATGAACTGCTTGCCGGTCCGTTGCAGTCGTTTGACGGTGAATTCGCCATTGACCACGGCGATGACGACGCGACCGGGTCGGGCCGTGACGGATCGATCGACGATCAGCAGATCGCCATCATGGATGCCGGCGCCCTGCATGGATCGACCGCCGGCTCTCAGAAAGAACGTGGCAGCGGGTCGGGCGATCAGTTCCTCGTTGAGGTCGAGCGTCCGCTCGACGTAGTCATCGGCTGGCGAGGGAAATCCAGCTTCCACCCGGGATGCCAGCAAGGGGCGTTCAACGGGTGGTGCGGTCGGATCGGTCCTGAATGGGCGGTCATCGTGCATGACCCCGCACCCTAACAGATACCAAACAAAATGCAAGTGTCAATGATCAGGGATCAGGCATTGCCAGCAGGTCGTTTGCCGCGGGTCTTCTTCTTCGCGGCCGCCTTGGCGCCGCCTTTACCGAGCCCTTTTCGATGTACTTTTTTCCCGGATCCTTTGCCTGGTCCCTTTGATGGACCGGTTCCGGATCGGGTGCCCTTTGCACTCTTCGCCTTGGACTTGGTTTTCGACTTCGGCTTGGCCTTTGCCTTTGGCTTTGGCTTGGTACTGGACTTCGGCTTGACCTTGGACTTGACCTTGGACTTCGGCTTGGGCTTCGGCTTGGGCTTTCCCTTGCCACCACCTCGCGATCGATCGGACTCCTCGGCATCGCGTTCACGTCCGCGTACTCGACTCTTGGGCTTTGCCTTGCCACCTCGCGAACGATCGGACTCCTCGGAGTCGCGTTCACGTCCGCGGACTCGACTCTTGGGCTTTCCCTTTCCACCACGCGAACGATCGGACTCCTCGGAATCACGTCCACGTGCTCGAGGCTTTCTTGCGCCGGTACTTCCGGAAGAGGATCGCTTACCGCCACCGCCACTGCCGCGATTGGATTTACGTCGTGATTTCTTTCCGCCCTTGCCGCCGGAGGGTTCGAAGTTGAACTCGGGATCATCGGTGGCGATGTCGATGCTCATTTCCATGAGTCGTTCTATCGCGCGTAGATCCTTGACCTGTTCTTCATCACAGAAGGAGATGGCGGTCCCGGAGGCACCGGCTCGAGCGGTTCGTCCGATCCGATGCACATAGGTCTCAGCGACATTGGGCAGGTCGTAGTTGAAGACATGGGTGATTTCATCGACATCGATGCCGCGAGAGGCGATATCCGTCGCGATCAGGATCGGTACACGCCCGGTCTTGAATGATCCAAGTGCCCGAGTTCGGGCATTCTGGGTCTTGTTCCCATGGATGGCTGCCGCATCGATATCCGATTTCCGGAGTATCTTCACCAGCCGATCGGCACCGTGCTTGGTTCGAGTGAAGATGAGCGTGCGTCCCTGGGAATCCTCCTTGAGCAGCTTGGTGATCAGGTTGGGCTTCTGATTCTTGGGAACCATGTACACGGACTGCTTGATCATCTCCGCAGGGGAGGCCACGGGATCGACCTTGATGAATTCCGGGTCATGAAGGATGGAATCCGACAGCTTTCGGATCTCGTTGGGCATCGTGGCGGAAAACAGAAGTGTCTGTCGCTTGATCGGCAGTCGCTTGATGATCTTTCGGATGTCATCGATGAAGCCCATGTCGAGCATGCGATCGGCTTCATCGAGAACGAGGAATTCGACGGACTTCAGATTGACCAGGCCCTGGTTCATGAGATCCAGCAGCCGACCCGGTGTCGCGACGGCGATATCGACACCTGAGTTGAGTGCTCTCACCTGCCAGTGCTGGCTGACGCCACCGAAGATGGTGGTGCAATCCAGATGGAGCTTCTTTCCATAGGTGGTGAAGCTTTCGTGGATCTGGCTGGCCAGTTCACGGGTCGGGCACAGCACGAGGGCGCTCGGGTGCCGGCCGGTCTTGCCGCGTTTGCCACGCTGCTTCTGGCCTTCTCTGGATTTCGGAGCCGGCATGTTTTCAGCCAGTCGATGAAGGATCGGCATCGCGAACGCACCAGTCTTGCCGGTGCCGGTCTGGGCACAGCCAAGGACATCACGCCCCTCGAGAATCACCGGGATCGACTTCTCCTGAATGGGAGTCGGTTCCGAATAGCCCTCGAGTTCGATGGCGCGGAGGATGGGCTTCGCCAGCTTCAGATCTTGGAATGTCATGTGTATTCAATCACCGGTTCCGGAATAATCGGGCTTCCGGGGCCCTTGAAACCGGGATGTTCCAGGGCAGCTTGATGGGCCCTCAAGACGATTCGACTTCCGAAGCCGTGATGGTCCTTATCGACCACGTCGCCATCGGGAGATAAATG
>DEYM01000105.1 GCA_002364555.1 Phycisphaerales bacterium UBA3158
GCACATCAAACGGCTATCGAGGGCAGATAGCTGGATCGGCTTGATCCAACCGGTGATTAACCGGTGAGTGACTATTTGATCGTTGGTCCCAAAAAAACCCACGGGCCGGCAATTCTGCTGGCCCGTGGATCGGAGGAGAGAGAAGAGATCGGATTGTGTCAGGAGGCAAGCGTGAGGAGAGAGAGTATTTGGAGGAGAGATTGCTTGCTTCCTTACCCCCGACTATTCGCTTGATGATGTTGTGTGTGACGGTATCGATGATTTAGTTCAAATTGCTTTTCAAAGCAGGCAGGGGCAAAAAATCACCGAGCCCGCTTGAAAGCGGGCTCGGTGATGGAGAGAGAGGAGAAAGAATGTGTCGAAGAAAGCCGCAAGAGGAGAGAGAGGAGTTTCTGGAGGAGAAGTTGC
This sequence comes from Phycisphaerales bacterium UBA3158, assembly GCA_002364555.1. Lineage (GTDB taxonomy): Bacteria > Planctomycetota > Phycisphaerae > Phycisphaerales > SM1A02 > UBA1668. Next base: position 409 of record DEYM01000105.1, read on the forward strand.
TTGCTTCCTTCACCCCCATCTATTCGCCTGGAAGTGATATGTGTGAGGAGATCACCTGTTTTTTTCAAAGACATGCGTTGAAAGCCCCGGATCGCAAAAAACCACTGAGCCCGCTCGAAGGCGGGCTCAGTGGTGGAGAGAGAGGAGAGAGTGTCAGAGGAGGGGGTCGAAAGGCCGTGTTTCATTGCCTCTCGACATACCCAGTTACGAGTCAGATCCGGTTTAGTGTGTCCTAAAACTGAAATAGGCAAAAAAAGGCTTCTGGTGAGCCAGAAACGTCGATCCAAAGTGTGTTGCTATTTGGCAGTCAGCTGCACAAAGGCATTGAAGAGACCTGTTTTCAGAACAATCCAACTTCTGACGTATCAGCTTATCGGCTTGATTTCGCGTCCTTGCCAAGCATGGTGATGCCCAGGGAAATCAGGAATCCAAGGACTATCAGGCCCAGACTCCCGAGCAATTGCTGGTTGGATGGAGAAAACTGTCGCACCGGCCAATCGCGTGGCTTGAGCTGCTGGATGGTTTCCAGAGAGAAGCCCATTTCCGCCATGAGAATGTCGGTCCCCAATGGCGCATGAAATGGCCAGAGGCCCAGAACAGCCCCCAGCAGAAAACCCATCAGTACACCAAGCGTTACTTTTCTCGCATTGGCCAGGAACCATTGCATGATGTTGGACACCAGAACGATGCCGATGACGGCACCAATGGCGACCGGTACCAGTATCGCGATGGGATCAGACAGATCACCATCCCCCTTGATGCCGTCCTTCATGGCGCTGATGGCCGACAGGATCACGAGATATTGTCCAAGGACAAGCAGTATGTAGCTACCAGAGACACCAGGCAGGACCATCGTGGCACCACCGGCGGCACCGGCGATCAGGAGCATGATCCAGTTGGGCTCCATGCTCTCCACGGCTCCACCATCGAGATCGAACATGGCCAGGAGGGCCATGGCCGCGATTCCCAGAAGGCATCCGAGGATCGCGCCGCTGCTGAAAGGCTTGATCATGCTGGCCAGCAGTGGAACGCCACCGAGGGTGAGTCCTATGAAGAGGCTGAACATGATCCATCGTTTCTCGTGAACGAGCGTTCCCAGCACATCCGCTCCCGCGAGGATCGCACAGCCTGCGCCGATCACGATCACGACGAGCAGAATGATCGAAGACATCCTGAAGCGGAAAGTCGTCAGCTGGGAGACGGCGGAGATGAAGCGGTCGTAGATGCCCGTCGCCAGCAACATGGTCCCGCCCGAGATTCCCGGGACGAGATTCGCGAGGCCCATCAGAAATCCACCGAGAAAACTCCGAGTCAGAAGTGGTGTGGAAAGACGGTCCTCTTTCGACTGGTTTGATCTGTTCGTCGTCTTCATGTCAGTCAAGAGGAGGCCTCTTTCGATTCTCGTGAATGTGGATGATCAATCGAGACATGGAGGCCTCAACCACCGATCGCCGACATGCTTCGTTCCGGCTGTCTGAATTCATCTTCTCCAATGGCATGTCCCGGCTGCTTGTTCCAGGCGGCGTCGATCAGGAAGCGTTCAAGTTCATCGCTCGAAGAGCTTCTTCGAAGCATGGGTTTGAGATCCCATTCATCATGACTGAAGAGGCAGGGTCTGATCTTTCCTTCGGCCGTGATCCTCAATCGATTGCAGGCTCCGCAGAACGGCTGGCTCACCGGCGCGATGAACCCCAGTTTTCCGTCGGCGCCATCCTCGAACACCCAGTTGACGGAGGTCGAGGAGACCTGGTCTCCATCGAAGGGTACGAGCTTCCAGTTCGATTCGATCGCCGATCGTGTTTCCAGAGCCGTCTGGACGGTGGATGCCGTCCAGTCCCGAGCCGACCCCAGGGGCATGAACTCGATGAAGCGGACATCGAGATCCCGCTGGCGAGCCAGTTTCGCGAAGTCGGCGACTTCGTCACCATTGACATCACGCATGACGACCATGTTGATCTTGGGGCGGGGGAAGCCGGCTTCCCGGGCGATGTCTATCGATCGCAGCACCTGCTGTACCGTCGTCTTCGACCGAGTGATGCTCTTCATTCGATCCTCACGAAGCGTGTCGAGGCTGAACGTCAATCTCCGCAGGCCGGAATCAAGCCACTGACGAGCTCGATCCAGTTGAATCGACCATCCGTTGGTGGTCATGGCCATGTCATCGAGGTTCATCGAACCCGCTTCGGCGATGAGCTCGTCCAGTTCGGGATAGAGCGTCGGTTCACCACCGGTGAGACGAAGTGTCCTGACGCCGCGATTCATGCATGCCTTGATGATCCGGACGTACTCGTCGAGATGCAGAAGCTCCTGGCGAGGCAGGAACCGGACCCCGGGATCCAGGCAGTAGGTGCACCGGAAGTTGCATCGGTCCGTCACGCTCAGTCTCAGGTCCGTGATGGTTCTGCCATGCGAATCCAGCAGCATTCCCGACGAGCGCTGATGGAGGCTGGCCGGGGGGGGGCTGGATTCGAGAGTGGGAAGTGAGACTCGCATTTGTTGATGAATGATACGCCACGGACCGGTCGTCCAGTGTTCGGTAGACTCAAGACATGAAAACTCCATCCCTTTCATTGATGCTCACGGCCTGCCTGCTCCTGTGCGGTTGTCAGGTGTCCAGAAACGTCCCCACGCTGCCCAGTGATTTTCAGCAGGTCTATGTCGCCGGCCAGATGAAGACGCCGCCGGTGATCGACGGCAAGCTCGATGATCCGATATGGACGGACGCCCCCTGGACGATCGCCTTCCGCGACATCGAGGG
>DEYM01000144.1 GCA_002364555.1 Phycisphaerales bacterium UBA3158
CCAGTTCTCAAGCAGAATCAGCTGATCGTCCACTGCCGTGACTCCATCGCCATTGATGTCGTTCTTGGATGTACCCCCATGAACCGATCATCGAGAGAATGTCGTCGACATTGATCAAGCCGTCCATGACCTCGTCACCACCATGGCACTGGGTCTCGTTTGAATCGAAGCTGAATAGAGTCTGCTCAAGGCAGCAGGCTTCTGTGGCAACGTCGCCCCTGGCCACAATCATGGTGCTTTCCTGAGCATGTATGGACGATGTCAGCGGGCAGCAGATACGAACCAGCTCCAGCGTCGATAGTCTCTGATCGCATTTCAAATTTGGCCGCCTTGGGGATGTTCCGCTGGCTTGTGGTAATGCAGGACGAATACTGATCCCTATTCAGCTCCATAATCTCACTCACCAGGAACTTGGGAGTTGTTGGGGATCTGAGTCGGAATGCCGTCACAGACTGTATTTTCAGGGTTAAAGTTGTCGATAGTGAATGGGGGGGCTCCTAGCTACTGGAATGACCATGCCGATACCAGAGGACTCCAATCTGGATGAGACCATAGGCCCCGGGCCCGGGCAGGGATCTGAGGGGCCTAATCCGTCCATGCTGCCGACCGTTGACCCCGGATCGAATCCGAGCGACGTCGAGCCTGAATTCACCATTGGCTTTCCCAAGATCATCGGGGAATTCCGAATTGCCAGTCTGATCGGAACTGGGGGCATGGGATCGGTGTACGAGGCCATGCAGGAGAATCCAAGAAGACGCGTTGCCATCAAGATGATGAAACGCGGCATCGCGTCGCGATCGGCTCAAAGACGATTCGAATTCGAGTCGCAGCTGCTGGCCAGATTGCAGCATCCGGGAATCGCTCAGGTCTACGAGGCGGGTACGCATGACGATGGTGAAGGGGGTGTTCCCTACTTCGTCATGGAATACATTCCAAATGCCAAGGAACTGACGGACTACGCGGTCGAGAAGAAGCTGAACACCCGTGCGAGACTGATGCTGTTCACCCAGGTCTGCGATGCCGTTCAGCATGGTCACCTCAAGGGGATCGTCCATCGCGATCTGAAGCCCGGGAACATTCTCGTCAGTGGCGGAGGTCATCCGAAGATCATCGATTTCGGTGTTGCTCGCACCACGGACAGCGACATGGCGCTATCGACCCTGCAGACCAATGTCGGTCAGCTGATCGGCACACTGCAGTACATGAGTCCCGAGCAGTGTGCTGCGGATTCCAGCGACATCGATGCGAGAAGCGATGTGTATGCCCTTGGTGTGATCCTCTTCGAATTGCTGACGGGTCAGATGCCCTACGACGTCAGTGGCTCTCCAGTGCATGAAGCGATTCGAATGGTCTGCGAAGTGAATCCGACGAGAATCTCGTCCATCAACAAGAGCCTCACGGGTGACATCGAGACGATCGCACTCAAGGCGATGGAGAAGGACAGGGATCGCCGTTACCAGAGTACCGTCGAGCTTCGAAGGGATATCCAGCATTTTCTGGACAACGAACCGATCGAGGCTCGTCCCACCAGTCCCTGGTATCGGATTCGAAAGTTCGTCGGTCGCAACAAGGCGTTGGCCGCCTCGTCGATCATCATCTCGGTCCTGATCATCGCGGGCCTCATCTGGACCTCGATTGCACTTGGAATGATCTCGACCCAGCGCAACAAGCTGGAAGTCACCAATGAAGCGCTGGTGAAATCCAAAGAGGGAATGCAGCATCAGTTCGAGACCAGCATGGACATTGCATCGACCATCGGATACGAGATCTACGAGAAGCTGCTCCGTCTCGACGCCTCGCTTTCCGTGCGAGAGGATATCGCCCAGCTTCTGCTGAGTCACTACGAAAGCCTATTGCAGTCCTCGCTTGATTCGGATGTGCTTGAAGTGGTGGCTGGACCGGTTGAAGCCGCCAGAATACAGGCACAGATAGATCTCGGCGATGTCCTGGGCGGTTCACGTTCCGCATACACGAACAAGGGGATGCCATTCGAGGCCGAGGGGTACTACAAGAAGGCTTTGCAGCAGGTTCTTGAATGGAAGAGGCGTGAACAGGGCTCCACTGAAGCCAGTCGAATACACGTTCTCGTTCTGATCCGACTCGGTGATGTTCGATACATGAGCGGAGCCTATCAGCCCGCCATGGAGAAGTATCGTGAAGCATTGGAAATCGTCGATCCACTTCTGGATGATCCGGACCGAACTGAGTCGATCGTTCAACTTGGCAGTCAGGCGGCGACTTGCGTCGGCCAGTCATGCATCAAGATCGGTGATCTTGAACAGAGTGTTGAGATGTCGAAGCGGGCCAGAAAGATTCTCGAGGACTATCTCGTGCTTCATCCCACGACATCAGGACTCAAGCGGGACATGGCACTGGCCTATCGCAATCTGGGATACTCGTTGAACACTATCGAGTCGGACCAGCGAAGTGTCGCACAGGCTCGGGTCGAGGCCATCCCGTATTTCGAGCGTTCACATGAATTGCTTCAGGAGCTGGCGGATCAGCAACCCAACAACGGTCGGGCCCAACGAGATCTTGCATGGGCCAACTACTACATCGCCTACTTTGAATCGGAGGGTGGCGACCCGGCCAAGGGGCGTGCTTCGCTCGAGTCGGGGCGTGATCGGATCATTCTCCAGCTGGTGAACAACCCTGAGGACGCCGATGCACGCATGGATGTCGTGAGATATCTCAACGTGTGCATCCAGCTCGAGGACAAGCTCGGCGGACCGCCGCTTGCCCTGGACTCATGTCGTCAGGCGGTTCTTCTGCTGCAGCCAGAGGTCGAGGATGCTCCCGACAATCTCGCCTTGGTCGAAACACTCAATCAGATAAAGACGATGCTCAGAAGTCTGAAGCAGTCGACGACGGAACTGGAATGATGTCATTGACAACACCTCCGCAGTGGATGCGAAGGTGTTGACGTCGAATTGAGTTGTCGGCCTTGTTCAGTTCGTCTGAGTCAGCGACTCTGCGGCCTTCATGACCTCTTCGTATGGTGGTTCGTCGCCAGGCGAGTCGCTCAACCAGCACCAGGACACCTTGCCGCTGGCATCGAGGACATAAACCGATCGGCGTGCCACGTCGTAGCCTTCCATGCCGGCGAGATCGGGGAAGACGAGGTCCCAGGCCTTGATCGTGCTTCTGTCATGATCGGAGAGAATCGGGAATTCGAGATTGTTTGCCGCGGCGAAGGCCGCATTGGCGAATCGTGAATCAACGGAAACGCCCACGACAGCCGCATCCACTTCGTTGAATCGACTCATGGAATCCCTGAAGGTGCACAGTTCCTTTTCGCAGACACCGGTGAAGGCTGCCGGGAAGAAGGCGATGACGACTGGTTTGCCCGCCATGTCTGAAAGCTTGGTGAGGTTGCCCTGTCCGTCATAGAGTGCGAAGTCAGGGGCTTGTTGTCCGGTTTCGAGAGGCATGTCTCAGATCTCCTGAAAGTTTGTTGGACAAGGAGTTTAGGAGTAGGAGGCATGGATTGGCCAGTCCTGATTCGACTTGAAGCTGGAACTTGGGCAATCTCTTTGTACTTGAGGTCGATTCAGCGTGATCCTCAATCAACCATGCATCTGGTAAACATATGAATTCCATGTACTTGCATGAAAAATCACCTCCGGCCGAAGGACGGCCGAAGGTGACGGAAGAGAAGAGAAGAAATCTCAACGTGAGTTCGGTCTGTGATTAGGAACTCTCAGGTTCCGAACTCATCTATCGGCTATGAGACCGATAATGACATGATAATTTTATTCACCATTGAATAACCAATGTTGAATTTGATTCACTCTTTGTCGAATGATGCTGCTTCGTGCCAAAGTCGTCAGGTTCAATTGTCCTAGACTCTTTCTTCGTAATGGTTTGAATCAATTGAAACTGAATATCGATTGAATTTGAAACCACTTTACGTGTGGAAAACTTCCGGCAAGTGCTGCTTTTCCTTTGATCACATGTTTGGATTGACCGAATTTGGAGGCGAATTGAATGACAGTCATGCTCGCTTTGGATGAAGGTACGACCAGCTGCCGTGCGATTCTCTTTGATCTCAAGGGCAATCGTCTGGCGGTTGCCCAGGAGGAGTTCCCGCAGATTTTTCCACAGCCTGGTTGGGTCGAACATGACGCGAAGGTCATCTTCGAGGTGCAATCGAGAATGGCTTCGGAAGTCCTGGGATCGCCGGGTGTTGATCTGTCCGATCTCGCCGGGATTGGAATAACGAATCAGCGGGAGACGGTCGT
>DEYM01000137.1 GCA_002364555.1 Phycisphaerales bacterium UBA3158
GTTTCGATGGGGTGGAACCTCAATTTGGCGAATTTCACGGCATTGCTGGGCATGTTTGGCGTCCTCCTGGCGGGGACACTTGGGAGCCTCTGGCGTTGCACGCTGGTTCCAACCGCAGATCCGAGGCTTTCCGAAGCCCTCGCTTTCGAGAACATGTGACCCTCAACAGGGTGGAGTTGATACACGATGGCACACGCCGAATTGGACAACCAGTTGGATTTGCTCGAGGGTGATACCGAAGATCCTCGTGGTGGGCCGTCATGGCTCATCATGATCGCCGGGACAATCCTGACCTTCGTCACCTGCGTAGCGGTCTCCGGACTGTACTACGGAGCGGAACGACGCGAGCAGGAGACCAAGTACATCTCCGTGGCATCACAGGCCAAGGAGACGCTTCGAGTCGCCCAGCATGATCTTCTGATGGAAGAGGCCCACTGGGAAACCTACACCAACGCAACCGGTGACATGATCATCGATCGAAAACTGAAGCTGCCCATCGACGACGCCATGAAACTGGTGGTCGGCGAGTACTCGGGCACAACGGGAGTGAAGGCCGGCAAATGACTCATCAGGCGTGGACATCCAGAGGGGGATTGGCGGTGATCACCAGCATGCTCATGCTGTTCGTCGTCGCCGTGGCGTCCGCCCAGATGCCCACCGATCAACTGCCGCCCGAGATGGATGGCGTCGGTGTCATCCAGAAGCTGGATGAGAGAGTCCCAATGGACCTCACCTTCCGGAATTCCAAGGGTGAACAGGTCCAGCTGAGAGATCTCGTCCGCGAGGATCGTCCGGTCATTCTGACGCTGAACTACTACAGATGCCCCATGCTCTGTTCACTGACACTCAACGGTCTGGTGGACGGTCTACGCGAGATGGAATGGTCGGCTGGTGATCAGTTCGACATCATCACCGTGAGCATCAATCCCAACGAAGGTCCCGAACTGGCTGCCCAGAACAAGAGCGGCTACATGCAGAGCTACGTCCGTGACACCGCGGAGGCGGGCTGGCATTTCCTGGTCGGCGATGAGAAGTCGATCGAGACGCTCGCCGACACCGTTGGATTCGGCTATCGATTCGACGAGAAGACCGGTGAATACGCCCACACGTCCAGCATCATCTTCCTGACCCCGGAAGGGCATGTCTCGAAGTACATGAACGATGTCAGGTTCAATCCAAGGGATCTTCGATTCGCACTGGTCGAGGCGTCCAAGGGTGGCATCGGCAGTCCGATGGACACGTTGCTGCTCTTCAACTGTTTCCAGTGGGATCCGGAAAGCGGTTCCTACGTCGCCAACGCATGGAAGATCATGCGTCTGGGCGGTGTCCTGATCATCATCATTCTGGCTGTCGGAATACTGGTGCTTTCGGCCAAGGGACCACGCGGCAGTGGCCCTACTTCAGGCTCGGGCGATCAGAATCCGATCGGCTGGCAAAAAGGCAAACCCGTTGGAGGTGAGGCATGATCTCACTGGCGTACAAGATGAGTGCATTGCTTGCGGGCATGCCGTCCCCCAGTGAGCCTGCCAGTGTGGAGGGTGTCTCGACGCCATCCACATTCTGGATGCCCGAAGGCGCCTCCACGCAGGCACCGATCACGGACCACCTCTTCGATTTCATCAACTGGATCTGCTACATCTTCCTGGTGCTGGTGACCGTGGCACTCGTCTACTTCGCCGTGAAGTACAGGCAGCGCAAGGGTCAGGCATTCAAGGACGATGCACCGGTTCACAACACGCCGCTCGAGCTGACATGGACGATGGTCCCGATGCTGCTCGTCATCGCCATCTTCTATCTCGGAATGGTCGGCTACATCGACCTCCGGCGTTCGCCGTCGAATGCGTACGAAGTGTCCGTCACGGCCCAGCAGTGGTCGTGGGGATTCAACCATCCCGAGTTCGGCGTCACCCAGGGTGGCGAGGTGTTCGTGCCGATGGGCCGTCCGGTCCAGTTCCTGATGGGATCTGCCGACGTGCTGCACAGTTGCTTCATCCCGGCCTTCAGGGTCAAGCAGGACATCGTGCCCGGACGATACAGTCGCCTCTGGTTCGAGGCGACGAAACCCGGTTCGTACCAGCTGTACTGCACGGAATACTGCGGACTGGACCATTCCAAGATGAACGCGATCGTCCACGTGCTGCCGGAAGATGAATTCCAGGCCGCCATGGGCAAGCTTGCCACCGAGTATCTCGAACTGCCTGAAAGCGATCTGCCAAACTACGCCTTGACCCGTCTCTACAACCGATGCTCATCCTGCCACTCGCTGGACGGGAAGAGCGTGGTCGGACCCTCCTTCAAGGGACTCTGGGACAGGACGGTCAACGGCGAGACCCGTTTCCAGAACGGGCAGCAACTCTCCGATCTGATCGGGCCGGGCAAGGAATACGAGATGCCCGAGGACTACATCCGAAGTTCGATCCTCAATCCGCAGGCCCACATCGTCCAGAACTACGCTGGCGCGATGCCCAGCTTCCAGGGGCAGCTCAAGGAGCGGCAGGTCACGGCACTCGTGTTGATGATGAAGTATCTCGATCGACTCGTCGACGAGGAAGGTAATCCGATTCAGTCTCCAGATCTGAGTGACATCGGTGATGGAAGTGGGGGTGTTCAGGAAGCCGGTGATGCGGTCAGCTCCGCGGCGGCAAAGGGCAATGGTGAAATGAAATGACGACACTTGACGCAG
>DEYM01000026.1:0-1965 GCA_002364555.1 Phycisphaerales bacterium UBA3158
CCAGGTCCAGGACTCGCTCCGTGGGATCGATGCCCCCCTTGACGGCCGTGGTAACCTGAGAAAGCTGGAGATCGTCTTTCATCTCGATGGAAGGCTCCTGGCCTGAGTTTCCGGGGATAGGCCCCTGCCGACATGTTCTGATGCCATGGCCAAACGGTATCCGTCCAGTCTACGCGGGAGGCCGTTGAAGGATGCATATGCTGCCACTGAAGCTGATCATGAAGTCACAGGGAGACCACGAACGGGTCTTTTCCATGCTTCATGAGGAAATGACCATTGGCCGGGATCTGGCCTGTGATCTTCGAATTCCGCTGCCACAGGTTTCCAGCAGACACTGCCGGATATCCCATGATGGGGACAATCGAATTCTGGAAAGCCTTGATGAAGCCGTTGGCACGCATCTCAATGGCCAGAGAATCGAACGAGCCGTGCTTCATGACGATGATGTCGTCCAGATCGGCCCCGTCGTCTTCCACGTCTCCATCGATGATGGACCGGATGGGCGTACCTTCGAAATCCGTAGAGACGACGCCACCCCAGGCGACTGAGCTCGAGGCTCAGGCCACCACTCTGGCAACAGGTGACACATCCGTTCCTGAGAGCCGTATTCCCGGCACCCGAAGGGTTGTCTCGCAATGCCGACAACGGACCAGATGTCCCCTGGCTGCCTTGGGGACCGCAAGCAGTCGACGGCAACACAGATTTGGGCAACGGACGCGGAATCGTGTCGGAGTGGTCATATTCATCGAGGATCTCCTGAGCCAGGCCACCGATCTCGGGGCACCTGTGACTATCGGTGCCTTCAGGCCGCTGCTTGAGATGAAGGTGGCGGATCGTGGACGGATTCGCCCTCTCCCCCCTGCTACACTTTCCAAGGCTGAAAAGAGCCTCGTTTTTCCGGACCCGGCGACTTCCAAGTCAAGTACGCCCATGGGAGCCCAGCATGAAGGTCGGTACCAATACAGCAGTCGTCGGTCTTCAATGGGGCGATGAAGGCAAGGGCAAGATCGTTGATCTGCTCACCGCGGATCACGACTACATCGTCCGCTACAACGGTGGTGCCAATGCCGGCCATACCGTCGTCGTCGCCGGCAAGAAATATGCACTGCATCTGATTCCATCCGGAATACTCTCGCCCGAGAAGAACTGCGTGATCGGCAACGGTGTCGTCGTGGACCCGGAGAAGCTTCTGGAGGAAATCGACAGCCTCGAGAAACGAGACGTGATGGTCGCGAACAACTTGAAGATCTCCGATCGCGCCCATGTCGTGATGCCCTATCACAAGGAACACGATGCGGCCCTTGAACAGGTCCTCTCATCAGCAGCGGGCCAGATGGACGAGAACCTCTCCATCGGAACCACCAAACGAGGCATCGGCCCGGCCTATGCTGACAAGGTCCACCGCTCACTGGCCATACGAATGGGCGACTTGCTGGATGCCGATCATCTGAGATCCAAGCTTCAGGTCATCTGCGCCATTCGAACACGCGAACTGGATGCACTGGGACTGGACACGCCACCGCTCGATCCGGCCGCCTTGACCAGGTCGCTGCTCGAGATGGGCGAGCGGCTGAAACCGCACATCGTCGACACCGTCTACACGCTCCACGAAGCGATGGACGAGGGCAAGACCATTCTGTTCGAGGGCGCCAATGCCTGCCTCCTCGACATAGATCACGGCACCTTCCCCTATGTCACCAGTTCGAACTGCTCCACATTGGGCATCCCCTCCGGCACAGGCATCCCCGGACGGCACATCGAGCAGGTCGTGGGCATCATGAAGGCGTACACGACCAGAGTCGGCGAAGGCCCGTTCCCGACCGAGGAACTAAGCGAAACCGGAGATCGCATCAGGGAACGCGGCAATGAATACGGCACCACCACCGGTCGACCACGTCGATGCGGCTGGCTCGATCTCGTCGCCGTTCGGTACTCGGCGATGATCTGCGGAACGACCTCGCTCGC
>DEYM01000026.1:2384-3165 GCA_002364555.1 Phycisphaerales bacterium UBA3158
TCACCGATCGCTTCATTCCTGATGCGCACAGACTCCCGATGGTGACGCCCGTCTACGAAACCGTCCCCGGCTGGAGCGAGGAGATCACCGATGTCACGAATCGTGACGATCTTCCACCCGAAGCGCTGCATTATCTGGATCGGATCGAGACCATCACCGGGCTTCCCGTGGATATCGTCAGCGTCGGACCGGACCGCGCCCAGACCGTACGAAGCGTACCGACGGCTGAGGCAATCGGCGGCTGAATCGAATCCGAACACGAGATCTCTTCGAGATCAGATCACACTCCCCTGGCTGCCATGACCTCATCCGAAACAACACAATCACATCAAGAGATCGAGGGTGTTCCCACAGAGCGAATACCAACGCACATCGCCATCATCATGGACGGCAATGGTCGCTGGGCGGCCCAACGCGAGGAGCCTCGCTTCAAGGGCCATCGAGCCGGGGTGACATCGGCGCGACGAATCGTCGAACACTGTGCGAGAGTCGGGATCGGAACGTTGACCCTGTACTCCTTCAGTCAGGAGAACTGGAAACGACCCGCCAGCGAGGTCGATGCCCTGATGGGACTCCTCGTCGAAGTGCTGCCGATGGAGCAGGAGACGCTTCTGAAGAACAATGTCAGACTTCGAGTCATCGGAAGTCGGACAGGCCTGCCCGACGATGTCCTCCATGAACTGGACACCGCCTGTCAGAGAACCGCCCACTGCACCGGACTCCAGCTCAACATCGCGATGAACTACGGTTCGCGTCAGGAGATCGTCGAGGCGGCCCGGTC
>DEYM01000026.1:3556-3840 GCA_002364555.1 Phycisphaerales bacterium UBA3158
CCATGTTCAGCGACTCGCTCTGGACGGGTGGCCAGCCGGATCCGGATCTGCTCATCAGAACAGCGGGCGAGTACCGCGTCTCCAACTACCTGCTCTGGCAGATCTCCTATGCAGAGATCCATGTCAGCGACCTGCACTGGCCGGACTTCGATGAAGCGGCGCTGGAACAGGCGATCCGCGACTTCGCCGGTCGTAACCGCCGCTTCGGCTCACTCGACAACGCCTGAAAAGGAAGCGTCCCGCCTCACAGGCCATGGCAGCGGCGATGTGCGACGGGACGTTCC
>DEYM01000053.1 GCA_002364555.1 Phycisphaerales bacterium UBA3158
GACGATGGGCGAGGCCGGGAGCCAACCAGTGTTCCATTGCCAATTCCTGACGCATGGCTTCCGCCAACGCGATGGAACGAAGATTCGAACCACAGTCGGTGCAGCATTCCCCCTGTTGACGATCGACGTATGAACGCTCTTCATCCGAGAGTTCCCAGGTCTTCACCAGTTCATCCCAGAGAACGGGCTCGAAACGAAACGATGTTCCACCACAGACTGAACAGATGAGCGTCATGATTGCTCCGCAGGAGCCGAGGACACATCGGAAGTGTCAAGAGTGATCGACAGCATCGGAAGTCCGACCAGTCCCAGCGATACATGGGAACCATGGATCCGGAACGTCATGGCCGATTCGATCCAGTGCCTTGGGACGCTTTCATCCCGTGGACCATCGGCGATGGCTGCACCAACGGAATATTCGCCGACTGGAAGCCAGGGCATCTGGAAACGAAACGCCGCCCGGAATCGATCGCCCGAATTGATCGGGGACGTGTTCTCACCGAGCGACAATGATGTGTTGTCCGCGAACAGGACCTGTCCGAGCCTGTCCTGCACATAGAACCCGACGATCGGTTCGGCAATGGATCTGGAAACCGATCCGGTCACCTCGAGCGACACGATCTCGCCTCCGTTGATCAGTTCAAGTGGTTGGCCGGACTCGTCGAGGAAACGGACGGAATCGATTTCGGCACCACCTTCGCCGAAGCAGGCCGATTTCGGATCGAACAGTGGTTTGAGTGCCTCGTCCGCGGTCGCCATCGAATGAAATGATGCTGCTCTTGAATCATCGACTGGACCATCCGCCTGCCTGGAGCTGACTTCGAAGCCTCCTGTCGATCCCGCCTCCCTCTGTTTGAGACTCGCCTCGTATTCCAGGACGACGTCCTTGGAAGCACCTGTTTTCATGAGCCGCCCCTTGTCCAGCCAGATGGCCTGGTCACAGAGGGACAACACCGCCGCCGTATCGTGCGAAACGAAGAAGAGTGTTCCATGCTCCTTGAAGCGGCGAATCTCACGCATGCACTTCTGAACGAACGCACCATCGCCGACAGCCAGGATCTCGTCGACCACCAGAATGTCCGCGTCCACGTTGATGGCCACCGAGAAGGCGAGTCTGGCATACATGCCGCTCGAGTAGCGCTTGACGGGCTGATCGATGAATCCATCGGGGAGATCAGCGAACTCGATGATTCGATCCAGTCGTTCCTGTATCTCCCGACGACCGATTCCAAGTATCGAGGCGGCCAGACGTACGTTCTCGCGTCCGGTGAATTCCGGAGCGAATCCGGCACCAAGCTCCAGCAGCGGGGCAATGCGGCCAGTGGTCTCGATCCAACCTCGTGTAGGGGACGTCGTTCCGCACAACAACTGGAGGAACGTCGATTTTCCGGATCCGTTGCGACCGATGACGGCGAACGACTCGCCTCGCCTGACCTCAAGATCCATCTCCTGGAGCGCCCAGTGATCACGATAGAACCGCTGGCCGAATCCGAGTGGCATCGATTGCAGGAGTCGATGATGTCCCCGGTCGAACAGGCGATAGGACTTGGCCAGGCCTCTGGCGGTGATGGCGATCTGATCAGAGGGCATCGGCAAACCCTCGTCTGGTGGCCATGAACCATATCCAGCCGATCCAGGCAATGAGAAGCGATGCCCCGAGATAGATCAGCCAGATGCCGATTCCCGGAGTCACGCCCATGAACACGGACGATCTGATCATCTCGACGACCGTGGTCAACGGGTTGATGTACAGCCATGACTTCCAGGGTTCGGGGACGACCGAGAGTGGATAGAAGATGGGACAGGTGAACAGCGTGACGGTCAGAATCAGTCCGACGACCTGCTGCGTGTCCTGGATATAGAGGCCCAACGACATCAGGATCCAGGAGAAGCCGAGGATCATGATGATCACCGGCAGCACGATCAACGGAACCAGAAGGATCGTGACTGGTGGCACCCCGATGACGAATGCATAGAAGATCCCGAAGACCAGTATGGCGACGATCGCATTGAAGATCGCCATGACCATCGTCGACCAGGGCAGGATCTCGAGCGGGAACACGATCTTCTTCACGAAGGTGACATTGGAACGAAGGATGCTCGGCGCTCTTCCAACGCAATCGCTGAACAGGTTGAACACGATCAGCCCGGCAAAGAGCTCGAGGGCGAAGTTGGACATGTTCATGTCCGCGGCGGCGTCCTCCATCCCCATGCGAGGGGCCTTCGCCTGAAAGACCATCCCGAACACGAAGGTGTAGACCGCCAGAAGAACCAGTGGTTGCATGATGGCCCAGAACAGACCGAGGACCGATCCTCGATACCGAGCCTCGATCTCACGACGACCCAGCCGGGACACGAGATCCCGATTCGCCCAGGGCGAGCGGAGGATGTCGAGCGGCGAGAGTCTCCACCTTGACGCCTTCGCGGAGTGCCTTGTTGTCATCGGGATACTTGAGCTGCCCATGGATCACCTGTTGCAGAGGGCCTTGAGCACCCGTTGGCCCAGATGCTACCCACCCTTTCACCCCATGACCAGATCGGCCCACGAAACCGATTGGCAAGCTAGAATGGCACGATTCCCCGGGGAATAACCTACTGGAGACAGAACCTTGGCAGCAGAATCGAAGTATTCGAAAATCATGGTGACCGGCGGTGCTGGATTCATCGGATCAAACTACGTCCGGATGATCTGCAACGAGGATCCAGAGAGAAAAATCGTCGTCTACGACGTATTGACCTATGCAGGCAATCCAGCCAATCTGGCCGGACTCGAGGATCAAGTCGAGTTCGTTCGAGGCGATATCGCGGACAGCGAGATGGTCGAGCGTGCCATGACCGGTTGCGATGCGGTCGTCAACTTCGCCGCCGAGAGCCACGTGGACCGGAGCCTGGTGGACGGGCGACCATTCGTGAAGACCAATGTCGAAGGAACCTATGTGCTCCTGGACACGGCCAAGCGACTGGG
>DEYM01000008.1 GCA_002364555.1 Phycisphaerales bacterium UBA3158
AGGATGATCGGCTGGGCCAGCTCGTTGGTGCGCATGATCTTCCTGGATTATGACTCCACGTCTGGTTCACTGTTCCATCAACTGTCGTTGCAGGAAATCAACCGAGCATCTCCAGCCACGGGCCGAGCCACCGGTTCGGACCGAGCCTAGCATCGAGATGGGTTTCTCATCTGATCAAGCTTCCTGCCTGCCTGATATGATTCTCGTCAGTCGACGGCCTTGGCCCGCTTGAGTGCCAGATGCATCTGTGCATTGTTGATGTATGTCTAGGGCCCCACACGAGGAGACACCGAGCATGCTCATGTATTTCGCGACGATTCTGACACTCATGATGTTCTCATCCGGTTACTCAGAGGAAGTGCCGGAGGAGGATCAGGTCATGTACAAGCAGGGTCCTTTGCTGGGTGAGGGTGGTGTGAGCCAATGCGTGGCGATTGCGGATCTGGATGGGGACAATGATCTCGATGTCTTCGTGGCAAACCAGACGCCCACTCCATCAAAGGTGTGGATCAACGATGGCAGTGGCGAATTCACGGATACCGAGCAGTCCATCCATACGCCAAACTGCAAAGGCGTCTCGCTGGGGGATCTCGATGGTGATGGTGATCATGATGCATTCATCGCCAACGCCGTCGGTCAAGTGCCGAATACAGTCTGGATCAACGACGGCAGTGCTGGTTTCAAGAACACTGGTCAGCGTCTTGGAAGACGCACGAGCATGATCGCCGCTCTGGGAGACCTCGATGGCGACGGTGATCTTGATGCATTCGTCGCCAACGCCTGGAAATCGCCCAACACCGTTTGGATCAATGACGGCAAGGGGCAATTCAAGAGCACAGGTCAGGAACTCGCCTCGAACAGCACGTTCTACGTTGCACTCGGCGATCTCGATGGTGATGGCGATCTCGACGCCTACTGCGTGAACAATGGCCAGTCCGACCGCATATGGCTCAATGATGGCAAGGGTACGTTCAGTGATTCAGAACAGTCGCTTGGCGAAAGCAGCAGTAAGGCGATCGCACTGGGTGATCTTGATGGGGATGGTGATCTTGATGCCTGGGTGGGTGTGAGCACGATCGGCAAGTCGGAGAGCGAAGTCTGGTTCAATGACGGTGAGGGGGTCTTTAGCAATTCCGGGCAGGCGCTTGGCCCCGCAGTTTCCGTGAAACTGGCCGACCTCAATCTCGATGGCCATCTCGATGCCTTTGCGGGCTGTCTTGGCGAACCCAACCAGGTATGGATCAATGATGGCACAGGGACGTTCGCCGATTCGGGAGCGAGACTGGGGAGCCGTCCCACGAAGTCCATCGATTTGGGTGACTTCAACAGGGATGGTGCAATTGATGTCTGGGCCGCGAATCAATCGAATCCCATCAAGGCATTTCCCAATGTGGTTTGGATGAACACAAGCAAGCCCAAGGCAAACGAGAAGACTTCTGAATCCAAGACGAAATAGGCGTATCAGTTCCGATTCACCTTTCGTCTTCCACTGATCAGCAGATACAGGGGAAGGACGAGCTACGCCTGTATCTACGTTTCAATAATGCCTATAACGAAAAAGCCCACCCCGGCGTACCGGGGTGGGCGATGTTTCGTGATCTTGTTGATCCGAACGAATCAGCCTCGTCGACGACGACGGCTGGCGATGCCAGCGATCGCGAGCAGACTGAGTGCTCCTGGAGCTGGGATCTGTCCGACGGTGATCGACTGGTTGACTTCGTCGTTGTAGGCAAATCCAGTCATGGCTATTTCGCCATTGTTGACGGTGAACTCGATCCAACCATAGTTGAAGTCGATGCCACTGCCGAAGCCGAATCCGACATAGCCAGTTTCGCCGAGATTCCAGTTACCTGTATTCGTGTTGAAGTCGAACATGCTCAGATTGATGTTCTCGCTGCCTCCTCCGAGAGGATACATGTCGAGGACCGAGGTCAGAGTGCCGATGGAGTCGCCTGCGGAGAAGTTGCGTGCCTCGAATTCACTCAGCAACGGAACAAAAAGGCCAGCGCCTTGGCTCGTTGTGGTGACGTATGCGTAATCGAGAGGGCCGCCCGTCTGGATACCGAACTCGTAATTGAGTCCTGCAATGTCAATCGAGGCGCTCTCGCCTGTACTAGCGGACGCAGTGAGGTCGCTGTAGATGATGTCGGCGTTCGCCAGGCCGCTAAGTGCCAGTGTTGACACCGCGATACAGCTCATTCTTAAAAACATGGTTCTTTCTCCGTTCCAATAAGTGATAAATGAAGCGTGATTCCTCAAATCACGATCCCTCCTGAGAGCCAGCTTCAGTCACCTTCCGCCGCACCCACAAACAGAGACGATACACAAGTTCTGTGTTCATATGGTTTAAGAACTGTTTAATCTTGGATTTAACGCCACTATTAATGATTATCGGACGCTACATCAAGGATAATTGCTCGACATTTGACCTCCATTCGGCGGCATTTCACATCTGGATTGGCAGACCTGGGCAGATTCACTGCTCGTTCAGATGTCGTCTCAGGAAATCGAGCGAGCGTCTCCAGCCATAGGCAGATCCGCCAGCGCCATGCCCACCAGATGGCATGAGGATGAAGTCGAAATCCTTGTCGGCCTCAACGAGGGCCTCAACCACCTGGAGTGTCGAAGCTGGGTCCACGTTGCGGTCCATGCCGCCGAGAATGAGTAGAAGATCGCCTTCGAGGCGATGGGCGTTGGTGACGTTCGATTGCTGGGCATAGTGATCCCCGACAGGCCAGCCCATCCAGAGCTCGTTCCACCAGATCTTGTCCATCCGATTGTCGTGACAGCCGCAATCCGCGACCGCCACGTCGTAGAAGTCTCCATGTGCCAATAGTGCTCGCATGGCGCTCTGGCCACCGGCGCTTCCGCCATAGATGCCGACGCGATCGAGATCCATCCATGGCCTGGTCTCGGCAGCGGCCTTCATCCAGGCGATCCGATCGGGAAACCCGGAGTCGCCCAGATTCTGCCAGGCGACATCGTGGAAGGCCTTCGATCGCCAGTTGGTGCCCATGCCGTCGATCTGGACCACCAGCATGCCAAGCTCGGCAACATCCCGCATCCGCGAGTTCTTGTTGAACTTCTTGGGAACGAAGTGGCTGTGGGGGCCGGCATAGATGTGTTCGACGACCGGATAGGTCTTGTCCGGATCGAAATCACGAGGTGTGATGATGACGCCCCAGATGTCGGTCATTCCATCACGGCCCTTGGCGTTGAAGCGAATCGGTTGCCGCCAGCCCGACTCGAGAAGCGGCATATGGTCGGCCTCCGCCAGGACGCCGACGAGCGATCCATCTCTGGTTCTTCTGAGTTCATGCACTGGAGGCAGATCGACCCGGCTCCATCGATCGATGTAGTGTTGGCCATCAGGCGCGAACTCCAGTTCATGGGTGCCATCACCTTCGGTCAGCCGGATGAGTTCTCCGGATTCCAGATCGACCATGACATGATGGACGTGATAGGGGTCCTGGTCGGCATCGAGCCCGAGTGCCCTGATACGAAGGGTGCCGGCATCCTCATCGACCTCATCCACTGCTCGGACCACCCAGTCGCCGGAGGTGATCGGTGTTCGCTCACCGGTCACGAGGTCCACCATCTCGAGATGGTTCCACCCGCTTCGCTCCGTCATCCAGATGGCTTGATCGCCATCGGCCATGATGTGGAGAAATCGCTTGCCTGAATAGTCGATGAAGGTGTCCGAGGTCTCGTCGATCAAGACGCTGCTTTCGCCAGCGACCGCATCGATCTCGAGCAGGCGAAGGACCTGATGGCCCCGCTGGTTGTACAGCATGCGT
>DEYM01000127.1:0-1223 GCA_002364555.1 Phycisphaerales bacterium UBA3158
TCACCACGACCATCGAGGCCAGAGACCGGCCGGTACCGGTCAGCTTCGGGTGGCATCCCTATCTGGTGCTACCAGGTGTTGCCAGAGAGGGGATCACCTTGGATCTTCCATCACTTTCCCGAGTCACGCTGGATTCGGCGGGGTTGCCGATTGACCGTTCACCGGAACAGATTCCCGCAGGGGTCCATCAACTCTCGGGACATGACTGGGACGACTGTTTCCTCGGTATCCACGATGGAAGTCGAGCCACCATCGAGGGAGGCACGATGGCGATCCAGTTTGAATTCCTGACGGGCTGGAAGGCATTGCAGATCTACTCCCCGGAGGGTGTCGATTACGTCTGTCTCGAGCCGATGACCGCCATGACGGCCGCCTTGTCGGATGGAGATGGGCTTGATCTCGTAGAGCCGGGCGAGTCCGCTTCAGCCGGATTCCGAATCAACGTCGTCGATCGAGTCTGAATGGTGTCAACTTCGCCAGGGACCACGGATGGCCAGCGTCAGTCCGGGATTCTGAATGTTGACGAACAGTGTCGAGGCATCCGGCGAGAAGGTCGCACCGGCAAACTCGGAACGGTTCATGGCGTTTCGGCCGAACTTGTAGAAGGTGCCATCGGGTGTGACACCCAGCAGGAACTGATCCTCGGTTCCATCCTCGCAGACGATCAGATCCCCCCATGGAGACACCGTCAGATTGTCCGCATGCTCGACGACGGCGGCATCATTGGGTTCGGCCAGAAGCGTGAGCTTGCCACGAGGTTCGTTCGACTCTGTCGGTACGGCCTGGGTGAGTGGATCCTCGGGGCGGTATTTCCAGATCTGTCCTCGCTGATTCGCGCCGCCTGTCGTGCAGGCGAAGTAGAGTTCGCCATCACCCATCCACATGCCCTCGCCTCGGGCGAAGATGGCAGCCCCTTTTTCGGCGGCCTGGTGTCTGAGCGAATCGTCGGCTGAATCGACATCCTCGATGGTGATCCACCGGACAGTGGCAGTGGAGCCCACTCTGAATGGATGGGGGGATTCCCAGTTGCGAAGGTCGTTGCCGGGAATGTCGGACACGGCCAACGCCTGAAGCGTGCCACCTTCGAGATAGTGTCCAGGTTTGCTGGGTAGGAATCGATAGAGGCAACCGTCGTTTCGATCTTCGGTCAGATGGACGATGCCGGTCTGGGGATCGACGGCGACCGCTTCGTGGTTCATCCGACCCATTCCGATGATGGGTTC
>DEYM01000127.1:1614-3838 GCA_002364555.1 Phycisphaerales bacterium UBA3158
TGCGGTTTCATCCATGGTCTGTCTGGAGTAGGTCCGACGATTGATTCCTCGCAGGAAAGCCACGTACCGTGTGGAGTCGGTCCACCAGCGCAGTTGTGCTCCGTTCCGACAAGCGCCAGTTCCTGATACATCAGTGTCCCGGCTTCCTTGCCCTCTCTGGTGTCGTAGAGAAGTCGGGTGCATCCACCACGCGATGGTGATGCTTGGCCATCGGCCGATGATCCGATGTCGTAGATCAGGGTGGGATCGACCTTGGCGAGCGAACCTTCGGATCCATCGAATGGGCCGATGCAGCGATGCCCCGGGGAGATCTCATGATTTCGAACCAGAATCGTCTTTCCATCGGGTCCGTGGAAGGCAGCCATACCGTCATGCTTGCCCGGTACGAGGAGGCCGTCATTCATCGTGTCGCCGGCCTTGGAGAGGATCTGATAATCGAATCCAGCCGGGAGATCGATGATGGCCTTCGGGTCGGGGATCAGCGGTCCGTAGCCCGGTATGGTCTGGTCATGCAGCCAACCGGCCTCGAGACGACGATCGAGCATGAGTCCCAGCCCGGCGAAACCGACTGATGTCGCCAGCGCCTGGTGGATGAACTGTCTTCGGTTGGACGATTGTTGGGTCATGTCTGTAGGATCGAGTCTGCACAATGTGCCGACAAACGCTTTCAAATGGACCATACGGGACTTAAGGAGATTCGTCATCCTCCAAGCAGGTCAAGTATCCCTCGAAACTGGATAGGGGTCTTACGATTGGGTGGAACTCTCTCCATTCTTGTGAATATTACTTCGAAGAAAGCGATCTGCAAGGCGGATAGCGTTGAATCGGACCTCCAGCGCGCCGGTTGGCACACCATCCGAGCATCACGATCGCCCGGGGAGTCCGTCGAGACGGTCGCGGCCAGGGTCTCCGGTTCCGAGGCCCTGGTGGTCGTGGGTGGGGATGGCACTGTTCGGATGATGGCTGATGTCGCGAAGCATCTGGATATCCCGATCTGGCAGGTGGGTGCAGGAAATGAGAATCTCTTTGCTCGCAGTCTCGGGATGAAATCCGACTGTGATTCATTGCTGGCGGCGCTTGAGAAGAAGTCTGTCCACTACTTGGACAGGATCGATGTCGGCGATGAGTCGGGCTTGTTGATGGTGTCCACGGGGTTCGATGCGCAAGTCATCGAGCAGGTCGCCAATAATCGATCCGGATCGGTCAACAACCTGAGCTATGTGCTGCCCGTACTTCGAGTCCTGACGGGTTGGAAGCCATCTAGATTGACGATACGAATTGATGGTGAGGAGACGGTCGTATCCCGAAAGGGTTGGGTTGTGATCGCGAACAGTCCCGATTACGGTGGGCGATTCGATCCGGTGCCGGGTGCGTTGATGGACGATTCGATGCTTGACGTTCTTTTCGTCCCCATGCGGGGATCACTCGATGCCATCGGATGGATCGTTCGATGTCGACTCGGATTGGCACGTCGTGACAGCAGATTGTCGGGTGGTCGACGTGTCATCACATGGCGGGGGCAGAACGTGGAGGTCCAGGCGGAACCGGGATCTCACTGGCAGCTTGATGGTGATCCACTGGACCCGGATCTGATACAGGATGGCTTGTTGTCTGCCAGGGTCGATTCCAGGGCCATTCCAGTGCTGCTTCCGGCAGATGCGGACAGGCCGCTCAGGGCATTGCAGTTGGACCAAGCAGATCCCGAGTGATCTCGGCTATCGATCGGCAGCCGCAGAGGGCGATGTCTCGATCAAGTTCCCGCTGCATGATTGACCAGACATTTGAAACACCCGCTTCGCCCGAGTCGGCCAGTCCCCAGAGGATGGGTCTGCCTATGAGCGTGGCGGTTGCGCCGGCGGCCAGTGCCTTGATCACATCCGTTCCACGGCGGATACCGCCATCGACCCATACCTCGCCTCGATCTTCTACCGCATCGCAGATGGAAGGGAGCACATCGAAAGTCGCAGGCGAGGTGTCGAGTTGTCTGCCGCCGTGATTCGAAACGACGATTGCCTGAGCACCGCAGTCGAAGCATCGAACGGCATCGTCAGGTCGACACAATCCCTTGATCACGATCGGAAGATCGGTCGTCTCGCGAAGCCATTCGACATGTTCCCAGTTCAACGTCGGATCCTGATGATCGTGGACGAATCTCGACAACCCGGACCCTTCGTCCGAGCTGAAATCCAGATGGCCCGTAGCGGTGAGATTTCGAACGGTCACC
>DEYM01000059.1 GCA_002364555.1 Phycisphaerales bacterium UBA3158
TACCAGCTGTATCACGTGCTCAATCACGTGAATCTGTTCGGCCACGGGTATCTGTCACAGCTCACGGGGCTTCTGAATCGGCTTCTCGACAGTTAGTCGCTAACCGTTCTTTCTTGCGAATTCATTCATGAATTCGGCAAGCTTCAGGCACCCGCTCTCCGGGAAGGCGTTGTAGGTGGATGCTCTGAGGCCTCCAACGCTGCGATGACCCTTGAGATTGACCATCTCGTGTTCAGCGGCTTCCTTGATGAAGGCCGCTTCGAGTTCCTCGTTCGGGCAACGGAAGGTGATGTTCATGGTCGAGCGGTCCTTCGCATCGGAATGCCCCGTGAAGAATCCGCCAGAGTTGTCGATGGCATCGTATACGTGCGCCGCCTTTCGATCGTTCATCTGTTCCATGCTGACCAGGCCACCCTGGGACTTGATCCATGCGAACACCTTGCCCACGAAGTAGACCGCGAACACAGGTGGGGTGTTGAACATGGATTCCTGTTTGGCATGAATGTCGTATCGAAACATGGACGGATTGTCGGTACTGGCTTTTTCAAGGAGGGACTTGCGGATGATCACGACGGCGACTCCGGCTGGTCCCAGATTCTTCTGGGCACCGGCATAGACCATGTCATGCGAATCCCAGTCGATGGGCCTTGAATACATCTCGCTGCTCATGTCGGATATCAAGGGCGTCGGAGTACTCGGTGTCCTGGCCCATCGCGTTCCGTAGATCGTGTTGTTCGAGCAGTAGTAGCTGTAGGCGGCCTTCGAGTCCCATTGAATGGAGTCCAGCTCGGGTATCGAGTTGTAGTTGCTCTCATTGCCATCCCATACGACGTTGACGTCGCCGAATCGTCTGGCCTCCTTGATCGCCTTGTTGGTCCATGTCCCGGTATTGGCGTAGTCGGCGGATTTGCCACTGTCGAGAAAGGCCATTGGAATCATGGCGAACTGCATCGATGCGCCGCCGTGGAGAAAGAGCACCTCGAAGTCATCCGGGACGTTGCCTACTTCGCGACAGAGCTGCTTGGCCTCGTCGAAGATTCGGGTGATGGACTTGTCTCGATGACTGTGCTCGAGAAGTCCGATCCCGGTCTCGTCAAGATTCCAGAGGTCCTGCTGTGCCTGCTGGATCACCGATTCAGGAAGAATGGCGGGGCCTGCGGAGAAGTTCGTTGTCCGAGTCGAGATGGTGGAAGTCATGATGAAGTCCTGGGAAGTAATTTGATTAGATCGATGATCTTGTGATGCTGATGATGTTCGAGTTCTCATGGATCTCGGTGAGATCGGATTCCTCGAGGGTTCCTCCGATCTGAATTCGTGCGCAGGCCGCGATGGCTTCATCGTAGATGACGTTCTCCATCTCCTCGACATTGAGTCCGCTTTTCCCAAGCACTTCGAAGACATGGGCCAGTACGCCAGGTTTGTTCAAGTGTCGAATGGAGATCATTTCCGATGCGGATGTCCTCGAGGCCAGATTCACGCAGTTGGGAACCTGTCCGCTGGCGATCCACGTCTGGATGATGCGGACGGTCTCGCCAGCGATCGCCTCCTGTGCCTGCGAGGTGCTCGCTCCGACATGATGCGTGCCGTAGACGCCGTCCTCGGTGACGATGGCGTCCTTGAAATCGGGGTCGCTGGCCTTCGGTTCATCGGCGAACACATCAAGTCCCGCTCTCACCTGTTTTTCCCGAATGGCCTTCGTCAAGGCCGCCTCATCGACGACGCTGCCTCTACTCGTATTGACCAGGATCGTTCCGGGTCTCATGGATTCGCAGAAACGTTCATCGACAAGATGGGCGGTGTCCTTGTTGGCGGCCACGTTGATGGAGATGACATCCGACATGCGAGCGAGATTCGTGAGCTTCTCGCAGTAGCCGATGCCGTGTTCATCTGCGATCTCGGGAGTCAAACTCCTCGACCAGCCGACGATGTTCATCCCGAACGCCTTGCCTCTCTCGGCAACCGCCTGTCCGATCCTGCCAAGTCCGACGACTCCAAGGGTTCTGCCATGAAGACCCGAAGCCTTCGCATACTCCTTCTTCTTCCAGGTGCCGGCTCTCAGATCCCGGGTCTGATCAGGTATTCGTCTGTCGCAGGAGAGAATCAAGCCCCAGGCCAGTTCCGCGACAGCGAGCGCGTTCATGCCGGGGCAGTTGGCCACCGAGATGCCCTGTGCGGAGGCCGACGCGATGTCGATCGTGTCGTAGCCCGCTCCTGCGCGAACGATCAGGCTGAGACTTCGCCCGGACTTGATGGCTGTTTCCTGCACGCGTGTGGATCGTACGACCAGGATCGAAGGATCCTTCTTTCGAATCATTTCGGCCAGAGATTCGCCTTCCAGGGAGGCGTCTATCTCGACAGTGCATCCGAGCTGTTCGAGTGCCGCCACGCCGGAGGCCTCGAAGTTGTCGGCGATCAGGATGGAGATGCCGCTGCTCTGTTCTTCAGTGGTCTCGTTGCTCGATTGTGACTGACTCATGGAGGTGCTCATGGTTGTTTCTTTCCGATTCATTATCAGCTGGTGACGTTGCTCATGGGAGTCGAATCAAGCGAGTGCACGAACAGTCCACTTCGCAGCTTCGGTTCGAACCATGTCGACTTCGGAGGCATGCAGAGGCCTGCATCGGCGACATCGAGAAGCTGGTCTATCGAGGTCGCTTTCAGCGAGAAGGCAATGGCTTCACCCATGGCATCCACGCGACGAGCAAGCTCGGCTGTGCCCCTGACCCCTCCGACGAACTCGATGTTCGGATCCGTGCGTTCATCCCGGATCCCCAGAAGTGGCTCGAGAATGCGGTCATGAAGAAGCTTGACGTCCAGTGACTGGATCGGATCATCCCAGTCGATGCTGTCTCGATCAAGCTCCAGTCGCATCCATTGGCCTCGCAGATAGATACCGAAGCTGCCGGTCTGATCGACCTCCGGTTTGGCATCCAGATGGAGTGTCCCGATTTCCCTGAGCCTGTCCAGGGCATCCTCGCCGCCAAGAAGACCAAGGGTCCGTACGACTCGGTTGTAGGGAAGGATGCTCAGTTGGCTGGCAGGAAACAGAACGCTCAGGAACCAGTCCGATTCGGATCGGCCATCCAGATCGGTTCGATTGTTCTCCATGGATATATCGTGTGCTGCTCTGGCGGCAGAGGCGCTTCGATGATGTCCATCCGCCACATAGGTCAGAGGAATCGAATCGAACGCCTTCATGTAGGCCTCGGGATTCTCCACCTGCCATCCCGAATGGGTGACGCCATCCTCGGATTTGAAGTGGAAGAGCGGACGGGCCGAACTGTCTATCGCGGCGAGATGGTCGATCGGTTCATGATCCCGATAGGTCAGGAATACGGGGCCGGTATTGGCATCGACTGCCCTGACATGACGTGTTCTATCGTCTTCCTTGTCCTTGCGAGTCTTCTCATGTTTGCGAATGACGTCCTCGAGGTAGTCCTGGACTCGACAACAGCAGACCAGACCGATCTGACTGTGTCCATCGATGGCCTGTCTGTAGAGAAACATGCCTGGAGACTCGTCTCTGAGCAGTGATCCGTTCGAGAGCATGTTCCGAAAGTTCCGCGCAGCCATTTCATAGACGGCATCGACATGAGGATCGACATCTTCAGGAAGATCGATCTCCGGTCGGATGACATGCAGGAAATTATTGGCCTCGTCCCCAGCCATGACACGAGCTTCCGCCGTGCTCATCACGTCGTAGGGCTGGGACGAAATGGCGGCGGCTCTGTTGTAGGGGGGGTGGATGGCTTCAAACGGCTTGATCTTGACCATGGAGGGAGGCTCCCGTAACGAGTCCTGCGGAAGTTGGAAGTTGGATTCGTGATTCTATCAGGCTTGTGGCCGTATTTGCTGGTTTGACAGGAGGTTCGGTCTGTGCGGGCATTGAGGGATCTTCCGGGCCTCTCTCCCTAAGGAATGCATGCTTTTCCGAGAGGGACTGACCAGCTCGGGGGTTGTTGTCGATAGGCAGGCCGGAGCGGGTGTCCCCCCGTTGGGCCAATCCACCTGCCAGCTCTGACTGAGAGCCATTTCTTTACGCTTACGGAGTCAATACCCATGAACATTCGCAGTACCGCACGCAAGGCCTTCACGCTGATCGAGATTCTGATCGTCGTCGTGATTCTCGGAATCCTGGCAGCCGTCGTCATCCCCCAGTTCACCAATGCCGCCGATGAGGCCAATAATGCAGGTGTCCGAACACAGTTGCAGACATTGCGCAGTCAGGTGGAGCTCTACCGCGCTGAAAACGGTGAGTACCCCGACCTGTCAGCCAGCGGATGGACCCCATTGATCAATGGCGGCTATCTGCCAGGCCCTCCCAAGAATCCGCTTACCGGTTCATCTTCATTCGGTAATGCGGCAACGGATGGCTGGAAGTTCGGCTCGTATCAGATTGATGGAAGCAACAACTGGGCGAGTGGAGGAACGAACAGCGTTCTGATCGCCAATACGAAAAGTGGTGGCATCTACCACGACTTCGCGAGTGATCCACTGAACCAGGAATAGAGACTGATGAGACCACTCAGGCCGCTTTCCGGTTTGAATCAAAGGACTGAACGGCTCCGGAATCGGATATGACAAGCAGGCGGTGGTGAAAGGATTCACCACCGCCTGTCTTTTATATATGGGGGTTGGGACGTTTTATTCTCGGACCTCCATGAAGTTAGGCATGAACATTGGAATCCGACTTACCTGTCCTCTGATTTGGTCCGATGCATTTCCTGCGGGCAAGTGCTCGTTCCAAATGGACCCTTCTCAGGAGATCGCCCATGCGCAGGGACACGTATCTAAACCTCGTTCTGACACTCATCGCCGTTCTCTTGACGGCTGATCTGTGGGTACGCGTCGCCGATCGTCCCCTTGTCGCCGAAACGGTGGTCGCCCAGAGCCGAAGCCAGGCCAATCGTCTGGGTCCCAGAAAAACACCTCCACAGAAGGGCGTTTCCGCCATCGGTACGGAGGCTATCGATCAGCGAGCCGAAATGATCGTGCTCCTGAACGGAATTCGTGAGCAATTCAGCGGTCTTCGTGGGTTGTTGGAGAGTGGGGCAATCAAGGTTCAACTGTCCGAGCCCGCTGAGAATGCTCGAGACCGAGTCCGATTTTCCAGGTGATACATCGATGCTGAGATCGAGACCATCCCGACGAAACGCCTACACGCTCATAGAGCTGATCATGGTTGTTGCGCTTCTGGGTATCGCCGCGGCGATCCTGGGACCGCAGTTGATCAATCTGGGACGCCTGGAGGCGTCATCCGCTGTCCGTCGACTTGTGGCGGACATCACCTTTGCACAGTCGGAAGCGCTGGCCGCCCAGTCCTTCAGAAGAATCCATTTCTTCGATGATGGACGAGGCTACTGCCTGCTGAACATCACCGAGTCCGATTTCAATCAGCCATACGACTCGAACACCGCGGACTATGTCGCGGATCCGAGTGGCCTGGTTCGCGGTCTTGGACATTACATCGTGGATTATTCAAGTGATGACCGATTTGGTTCCGTCAATGTCTCGGAGCTGGAACTCGATGATGGTGGTCGCTCACTGACCTTCGATTCACTCGGTGGAACCGTGGAGTCGCCTGGTACGCCCGCTGGAGAAGCACGAATCGTAGTCACCGGCGAAGAAGCCGAATATGAAGTCACGGTCGCACCGGTGACCGGAAAGGTGTCTGTCCTTCGTATAGACGGATAGACGCTCAAGAGGAACGTATCAAGATGCGAATGCTGTTGGATCGATTCAGGGATGGTGCCGGATGCGTGGGCGTTGAGTTCACGGATCGTCTGGTTCGACTGCTGCAGGTCAGAATGTGGCGTGGTCGGCTCGACGTCGCCGGTATCTCCACCCAGATGATGCCGCGTGGAGTGGAGCCTGGTGCGAATCAGGATGCACTGGCGGCTCGGTTGAGATCCGCGGTTGTGGCCGGTGGATTCGTCGGTCGGAAATGCGCCGTTTCACTCGCTCGAAGCGAAGTTGAGATGTATCCCACGCGTTTTCCCGAGATGCCCGCCGAAGAGCTCTCGGAAGCCGTTCGATGGGATGCGGCTGAGCGTCTTGGACTCGACAAGGCACACATCGAGGCCGACTACATAAGAACGGGGGCCAAAGGTGATGGTGGCAGGCAAGAAGTCCTGATCGTCGCGACCCCCTCCCAGATCATCGAGCGTCGCCTCGACGCCGTGATGGCAGCCGGGCTTCGTCCCATGGCCGTCGACACGCACTTCGGTGCCGTCGCCAGACTCTTCAGTCAGCATCATCGCAGGGATGCGGACCAGGATGTCATTCGTGGCGTGATCGAAGTCGGCGATACGTCATCGACGCTCATCATTCTTCATGGTGACCGGATCGCCCTGTGTCGTTCACTTGATATCGGTGGTTCCCATCTGGATGCCCGAGTGGCGGATCAGCTGGGACTGGACATCGATGCCGCCAGCGAACTGAGACAGGCGCGGCTTCAACCCATGGCGGGCATAGACAGCGTTACCATCGATCCAGCCACGGATCGAGCGGTTCATGAATGTCTTCGGCCCTTGTTCGAGGAACTTTCCAGAGACATCCTGATGTCGCTGAGGTACTACGGGGTCACCTTCAAGGGGCAGAAGCCGGTTCGACTGATGCTTGCCGGTGCCGAGGCACGCGAGCCTGGTCTGGCACACACGATCTCGAGAAGCTGCGGCATGTCCGTCGAGCTCGATGACGAACTGGGCACACTGTCGAGCCTTCAATCGAGTCTGCTGAACGTGAAGTCGCATGCTGCCGGATCCGCTTCGGCCTGGGTGGCCGCATCCGGGCTGAGTCTGCGAAGCCTGGTTGCATCGAGAGCCCGCCGCAAGGCAGGGCGTCTGGAGCGTGCGGCATGAGTGGGACAATGATCGATCTCATGCCCGATGCCATACGTCGAAAGGCGATGGCCGGCCAGCGTCTGAGGCGACTGATCGCCACAGGTGTGGTGACGATGGGTGTCCTGGTCGCGTTCGCGACGCACTCGCAGCTGAGAGACGACCGTCTTCAGGAGGCCTTCGTCGTTGCCGAATCAAGAGCGGCCCAGGCGTTGCAGCTTGAACGTCAGGCAGCGGATATGAAACTGGTGAGAACGGAGATCGAGTCAGCCATGGAATCCTACGACAGGGTCGCCATGCCGATTCGAATGGACAGTCTCATGAATCGCATTGTTCTGGCGTTGCCCAGAAGCACCACGCTCGAGCAGCTTCTGCTTGAGTATGAGGATGATGCCGGACGACGATCGGCATCTCTCGACACGAGCGTATTCGCTCGAAGAATCATCGGCGGAATCAGCGGATTCGCAGCTTCCGATGATGATGTGGCTGAATTGGTGCAGGCGCTGACCGAGGAAGAGCCGTTCGAGGATGTGAGACTCGAGTTCACACGATCTCGCGATGTGCGTGGCGTCTCGGCAAGAGCCTTTCAACTGACCTTCACGATCGATCTACAGGGCCCATGGGAAGTCGAAACGTCCGGTCTGGCATCTGCTGCAGGAGGTGGTTCATGAATCGCAGAACACTGGAACAGGCTTATCTCGGACTACTTGGAATCTTCGTACTCGTCGCGGTACTGGGTTTCATATGGCCCAACTACAGCAGTGCCTCCAGGACATCCGAGAAGATCTCATCACTGGAGAGCAAGATAGGTCGGCTTGAGGATGCCAGGGATTCACTTGAAGCGCAGACGGTTGCCGTTCGTGATCTCCAGACCATCCGCAAGACGAAGTGTCGGCATGTGCCGGAGAACGCTCAGGTCGCCGAACTGGTTCGTGCCATTTCACTCGATGTCGACGGTATCCGTGTTGTCGACCAGACGTTCACCGTCAGTGGTCGGCGTGACAATGTGGATGGCGAAGGCCGGTACGAGGGGCTTTCCATGATCGTCGATCTGGAGGCCGAATTCGATGAGATCTGTTCAGTCATCGATCGTTGCGCGAGACATTCCGACCTTATTCGAATCACGGGTCTCGACATATCCAAGGGTAGTAAACAGAAGGAGATGGATCGTCTCAAGGCGAGTATTTCCATAGATGCCATCTACCTGGCCAATGAAGGAGGCAGGAAATGATGTCAAGAACATGGTTGTCCATCCGGAGGCTTCTACTCCAGCTCACTGCAGACCGAAAACGCTTCGGCGTCTTTTGCGCCTTGCTCGCGATCGGAATGCTTTTCTGGACGAGATTGATCGTTATTCAGGATATGCCGCGAGTCGCAATGGCCGATACCGTCGCGACGGAGATGATCGGGTCCGAGAACAGCACGGTTGTAGAGTCTGTTCCTGTGCGTAGGATCATTCCTGTTGCCGATGGTCCGATACGAAATCCTTTTCAGGTCAATTCATCGTATTACCCGCCCGTGCTCAAGAACGACAAAAGAATTGACGAAGACTCAAAGTCAGCCCTGTTACCGGCCGACATCGTACGGAGTGCTCTGGTGTCTCATCGTCTGGAGGCGGTGATGGGATCAGTGGCCGTTGTGAGTGGTCAGACGTGTCGAGTCGGCACGGCTGTCCTTGACTTGACTGGTGGGGGGCATCGAATCGAGCTCGCAGAGGTGCGGGATCGCTCGGTGCTAATCCGATGCGGGGATGTGCAGCACGTGCTGCACCTCGATTGAGCCCCGATCGGCCAGTGAAAGGGAGGCGGGAGATGGTGCATGACCGCTGATATTCGATTGCTGTCCACAATGATGATGTCAAGATTTCTACTAATCGTTCTCTTCGTGAATCTCGGATGCGTTCTGCCGGCGGTCGTCGCGCAGGAGATCCAGGATGATCCCAACAGACCCGCTGATCAGCTGAATCCGCCAGATGCGCAGATCGAACCCGGTCAGGATGCGATCGGCATGGAAGGCGATGTCCGCGCACAGCGTGCCACCTCAGCCGAGCAGGGCGTTCCAGCGGTCGAGATGACGGAATTCGGGACCGTGGATCTGGCCGTCCAGGATGCGGATCTCTCAAAGATCCTTGAAATGCTGGCCATTCAATCTCGCAAGAACATCATCGCCGGACGGGACGTGGCGGCCACAGTGTCTGCCAATCTCTACGATGTCACATTCCATGAAGCACTCGATTCGATTCTGCGTGTGAATGGTTATGGGTACATAGAGGAAGGCAATTTCATCTACGTGCATCCACTGCAGGACATCGAATCCATTAAATCCGCGGCACGGCGGGTAGAGACGAAGATATTCAACCTCTTCTACATCTCCGCAAACGACGCGAACGACGTCGTCCAGCCGCTGCTCAGCAGTGCTGGGGAGAGTGTTCCGATGGGTGTCGTCGACGGAAGCTTCGATCCCGATTCCAGCAACAACGGCACGGACTCCTGGGCCTATTCGGCCCGGCTGATCGTCTCCGACTATCCGGAAGTGCTCGATGAGATAGATGTCGTCATGAAGGAATTGGACGTTTCGCCGACGCAGGTGCTCGTCGAGGGCACGATTCTCTCGACCAAGGTCGACGAGAAGAACGCCTGGGGCGTCGACTGGAGCATCATCGGCAGCATCAACTTCACCGACGTTCTCGGAGGTCCGCTCCAGACAGTCAACAGTCTGATAGATGGTGCCGTATCGACGACCAATGCCCTGGGTACCGTCAGCAACGTCGGCAAGACCGCTGACGCCGGCGGTTTCAAGTTCGGGCTGATCAAGGACAACTTCGCCCTGTTTCTCAGGGCGCTCGACGAGGTTTCGGATACGACGATCATCGCTCGTCCGAAGGTCATGTGCCTGAACAGGCAGAAGGCGGAGATCCTGGTCGGTCGACGCGTGGCCTATCTCTCGACGACACAGACCGAGACCACCACGACGCAGACAGTCGAATACCTCGATACCGGTATCCATCTCGTGTTCCGTCCCTACATCTCGCCGGACAAGATGGTCCGTCTGGAACTCTATCCACGTCTGTCGGAGGCGCAGCAGCGTACGGTGGCGGACGTGAACGGCAATCCCGTGAGCATTCCCGATGAAGTCACCTCCGAGGTCTTCACCAACATCCGTGTACGGGATGGGGAAACGCTCGTACTGGGTGGTCTCTTCCGGGAAGTGACCTTGATCAAGCGTGATCAGGTACCTTTGCTGGGCGACATTCCCGTGGCCGGAGCCGCCTTCACGGGTCAGGACGATTCGATCCTGCGAGAAGAGATCATCTTCATGCTCACGCCAACGGTCGTTCAGGACGAGCGACTCTGGGAAGAGGGCCGCGACAGTCTCGAGATACTGGATTCGGTCCGAGTGGGCACACGTTCCGGACTGCTTCCGTTCAGTCGTGATCGAATGACCTCGAACTACAACCGCGATTCACTGGAAGCCTATCGAAATGGCGAGCTCGATCTCGCGCTCTTCTATGCGAAC
Organism: Phycisphaerales bacterium UBA3158; assembly: GCA_002364555.1. Taxonomy (GTDB): domain Bacteria; phylum Planctomycetota; class Phycisphaerae; order Phycisphaerales; family SM1A02; genus UBA1668. The sequence continues at coordinate 10,356 of DEYM01000059.1, forward strand.
AACTCGCTTCGACTGGATTCCATGCAGCCCGAGATGCGTCGATTGCGTTCGTCCTTCTCATCCGAGATGTCGGATGAGTCATGGGAGAAGTCGCTTCACAAGAAGATTCTCGAGCGTGAAATGGAATACATGCCGGCGGATACGCTGGATCCCGAGCCGACACCGGATTTCAATCCGAGCAACGCCCCATCACAGACCATGCCTGTCAATCCAGGGCCCGAGAAGAAGACATCCGCATCGCTTCCGCCATCCGCTACCGATATCGCGGAATCACTGAACGCCAGTCTCTCCAAGGGCTCGTTCGGAGCTGGTGCAGCCGGTGAGAACGAAGAAGTCTCGGGATTGGCTCAGGTCGACGAGGATCGCAAATGAAAGGTCTGAAGATGTCCAAAGCAGCAGTCGTTGTTCTTGCCTCCCTCTCAATGGTCCTCGTGTCGGGATGCGGTGTGTCCAAGCGAGGCAAGGAAATGCGTACGCAGGCCTATTCCAGAATGGATGAGGTCAATGCGGGCATGCTTCATGAGCAGGCCACGACGGCATTTGAAACCGGACAGCTCGACAAGGCGATGAACCTGGCTGATCAGGCCGTCGTTCGCTATCCAAAGGGTACCGATCACCACGTTCTGAGAGGCCGTGTCCTGATGGAGCTCGATCGTCTCGCTGAAGCGAACAGATCGTTCCAGAAGGCAATCGATATCGATGAAGAGCATGCCGATGCCCATTACTTCTCGGGAATCGTCTACGAGCGGCTTTCCAGAGATGAACTGGCGAGTGATCTTTTCCACAAGTCCAGTCAGCTCGATCCCGACAAGCTGCAGTTTCTGATGGCTTCCATCGAATCGCTCATCGCTCAAGGTCAATTCGATGAAGCGGAGAAGAAGCTGATCGAGCGATTCGATGACTTCGAGCACAATGCCTCCCTCCATCATCTGCATGGTCAGTTGATGGTGATGCAGGGGCGTCATGACGAAGCCAGTCATTCCTATGAAATGGCCAGTCTTCTGGCTCCCAATGATCTGCATCTTCTCGAGGAATGGGTTCGTGTTCGTCATCGTCTCGATGATCATGCGGGTTCGCTGGCGGGCATACAGGAGCTTCAGACGCTTCATGAGCAGACGCTCGGCAAGGACATGCTTCTCATCAAGGGAAGGGCGCTCAGTGCGACTGGTCGTGATCATGATGCGCGTTCCACCTATCAGGACATCGCCCTGGACCATGGCGACGACATGGGCGTCTGGGAGGAATTCGGTCTGTTCGCATGGGAATTGGGTGATTGGAGATCACTCGAACGCTGCACGAATCGTTTGAATGCCGCAGGGGTCGATAACCTGAACGCCAGACTCTTCACGGCAGTCTGTGCAAGAGAGTCCGGAGATCTCCAGAAGGCTGCGAAAGTCCTCTCAAGGACTCTCGAGGCCCATCCGGACCATCCCATCGCCAATGCGCTGCTGGCCAGTGTCCACATGCGCAGGGGTGAGAATGAAGAAGCTGAAAAAGCATGGAAAGTCGCAGTTAAGTCGGCCCCCAAGGGATCCGATGGAGTGCAGGTGACGGGTGTCCTGGGCAACGGCCCATAAAACCAAACCCGTCCTTGTTTTTTCCGAGCGACCCATGAAGACCCTCCTCACCATGGCACTTGGGAGTTTCCTGCTTGCGACCACAGTTGCCGTAATGGCGACACTGATGGTTTCAGGATGGGGAAGTCTCCCGATCGACAGAGCAGACTGGACGATGCTGGCCGTCGGATTCGGCGCATCTCTCTGGGCGGTTCTGCTTGTGTGCTGCCTGCTCACGGCAAGAGTCTGTGAAGCAGTCCTCAGCTTCTCCGATCGCCTCGGTGACCCGGAACCATGCACCATCCCTCGTGCACCGATCTGGATGCGTCCGCTGATGCGTTCGCTTGCCCAGGTGCAGCAGGTGGTCCTGCAGAGAGAATCCGTCTGGCAGACCCGTCTTCGCGATCTGGAAATACGTGAACGCATCGCCGATACGGAACGGGCTCGATCGGAGTCGGTTCTGGGCGTGATGCGTGAAGCGGTCATCGTCACGAATGCCTTCGACGAAATCGTACATGTCAATGCCGCCGCCGCGAGACTGCTTCGGTTCGATGTGGCGGAAGCCGCCAGGGAACCCATGCGAAAAGTGATCTCCGACGAGCGTCTCTGTCGCTACATCAGCGAGATGCGTGAATCCCCCTGTGGCCCTCGTCAACTCGATCATGTCGTCCAGAACGCGGATGAGGATCCGGTGAGCTGTGTCGCGATGCTGTCGACGCTTCCGGGTCTCAATGGAAATGTCGCGTCCGTGGTCACCGTACTTCATGACATGACACGGGAACGCGAGATCGCCCAGCTCAAGAGCGAATTCGTCTCCAAGGCCAGTCACGAACTGAGGACTCCGTTGTCATCCGTTCAGGCCTATGTCGAGATGCTTGTCGATGGCGAAGCCGATGACGAGGATTCACGCCAGGAGTTCTACGGCATCATCCAGTCGGAGACCGAGCGTCTGAGTCGTCTGGTCGACAACATGCTGAACATCAGCCGCATCGAGGCTGGAATCGTCCAGGTCGACCGTGATTCGGTCGACTTCGAGAATCTCATCGAACGGGCTGTCCAGACCCTCGAGCCTCAGGCTCGTGAGAAGCGGATCGCCATCCATCGTGAGCTGGCACCCGTCGATCTGCATGCCGTCGGTGATACCGACATGCTGTATCAGGTCGTGGTCAATCTGGTCTCCAACGCGATCAAGTACACGCCTGAAGGTGGTCGTGTGACCATCTCGGCAGATTCGGACCATCTGGAGCGATCCGTGCATGTGGCCGTCTCGGACACCGGGCTCGGCGTACCTCCGGACGATCTTGGCCGAGTCTTTGAAAAGTTTTACCGCATTGAGAATTATAAAAGAGTAGCCAAGGGCACAGGATTGGGTCTGAGCCTCTGTCAGCAGATCATCGAGACGCTGCATGGCGGCGAGATCGGGCTGGAATCCCGCCTTGGGCTCGGTTCGAAATTCTGGTTCACGGTACCGATGTGCCTTCAGTCTGGACGAGAAACCGAACGCAGGGCGATTGCGGCCTAGGAGTTGTTCATGAACAAGCGAATTCTCGTCGTCGATGACGAGGCCCACATCCAGCACGTCCTCTCCCTCAAGCTCCGTAATGCGGGCTACGAGGTTCTCACCGCCAGCGATGGCGAAGAGGGGCTTCACGTCGCCACCGCGGCATCACCGGATCTGGTCATCACCGATCTGCAGATGCCCTACATGACCGGCACCGATCTGTGTCGCGCCTTCGCGGCTCGACAGGACACCAAGGACATTCCGGTCATCATCCTGACCGCGAGAGGGTATGCGCTTTCCGATGACGATCTTGCCAACGGCAACATAAAGGAAGTCGTCAGCAAGCCGTTCAGTCCACGTCTCCTGATCCAGATGGTGCAGTCGCTGCTGGATGCCGGTGAGTTCGAAAGGGCGAAAGCGGCATGAGTCTTCTATCCACAATACGAACACGAGCCCAGGTCACGACACTCGAGCAACGGCTGCGGGAAGTCGGTCTGGTGCTGATGCAGTGCGACTGCCTGGGCAAGCCCGAGGCTCGACGATCGAGTCGACGTGACTGGCTCTGCGATCTTGTTCATCGCTCGCCATTGCTTGCGCATTCACTGCCGGCTGCGGTCGAGCAGTGGAACGATGAATCCCAGCCAACCGCCTTTGAAGCGATGCCCGGACTGTGGCTCGCGCCTGTTCCAGTTCAGGAAAGACGATCGCGTACAGGCTATGTGATCGCCGCGATTCCCACGGATCGTCTCGTTGAATCCGAGCAGTTCAATGCCATGTGTCAGGCTGCAAGACTGGATTCGACCATGGCTGTCCGCATGCTGGCGGGTCTGAATCCGCCATCCTCCTCGGAGGTGCCACGTCTGGCCGCCATGTTCCGATTCAACTGGCATGATCAGCAGGTGATCGACTCCCATACCGGGACACTGGACGAGGTCGGTCGAGAGCTTGGTGAAACCTACGAGGAGATCAATCTTCTCTACACGATCATCCAGGGAATGAACGTGGTTGAGCGTCCCGATCGATTCATCGCCTTCGCCTGCGACGAGCTGCTTCATACGCTTCCATACAAGTGGATCGCGACCTGGGTGCAGCCTCGTGGTTCAGAGCGACCCGAGCTCATCATCTCGGGATCTCCTGGTCTTTCCGCCGACTCGATCGAGGAGACGGCCAAGACGCTTGCGGGAATTCTCGATTCGAGCTCATCCTGTGTCGTGGCCGGTCATCCTTCGGCAGGCACGCTGCTCACCGATCTCGGTGCGGCCGCCATGGCGCATCCGATCGTTCGTGATGGGCGTGTGCACGGAATACTGATAGCCGGCGAGAAGGAGGGCAACGATGCCTCGGCCTCGTCGGTCGACATGAAGCTCCTTGGCGCCGCCTCCAGCCACATGGCGATATTCCTCGAGAATGCCGGGCTCTACGACGATCTCAACGCCATGTTCCTTGGAACACTCGAAGCCCTGACGGCCTCGATCGATGCCAAGGATCGATATACCTGCGGTCATTCACGACGAGTGGCGCTGTTGACCAGGCAGCTGGCCCATGCGGCGGGTCTCGACGAGGCCACGGTCGCCAGAATGCACATCGCGGGACTGGTCCATGATGTCGGCAAGATCGGCATTTCAGAACAACTGCTGTGCAAGCCAGGTGAGTTGACGACGGCCGAGTACGCCGCGATCCGCGAACATCCGAGGATCGGCTATCGAATTCTCCGCGATATTCCTCGTTTCGAGGATATCGTCGAGGGCGTCCTGCATCACCATGAGCGTTGGGATGGAGCCGGCTATCCAGATGGTCTCGCCGGTGACGACATTCCGCTCGTGGCGAGACTCATAGCGCTGGCCGATGCCTTCGATGCCATGTGCTCCAACCGTACCTACCGATCGGCGATGGACTGCAAGGACGTTCTCGAGGAGCTGGCCAAGAGCTCCGGCGAACAGTTCGACCCAACGCTGGTCCCGCTTTTCCTCGAACTCGATTTCAGCGCCTACAAGCGCATGGTCGACGGTCACGAGATTTTCCGTGATCAGGCCACACCTCCTCACAAGAGGGAGAACATGTCGTGAAGATGAACTGGGAACAACACAAGAGTGGGGCCGTGCTCCAGCTCATCGGTGAATTCACAATCGATGACTCCGAGTCCATGCGTCGACGATGTCGACAGTGGATGGAGGAGGCCCGAACCGGGCTGGTGGTCGAGTGCAGTGAGCTCGAGAGACTCGATTCCTCGGGGCTCGAGACGCTGATGTGGCTTCAGGAGGAACTTGAACGACGCGGGCTTTCCATGCGAATCGCCTCGCTTCATGGGCAGCCTGAAACGGCCTTCTCCGTGACCAGGCTTGTCCGACGTTTTCAGATACATGACACCATCGAGGATGCCGCTCGTCAGATGGCCGGCAACAGATGGGGAGGTCAGGCAGCATGACGAGTCCACGATTATCAGCAGTCGAGGCATTGCCCAAGCTACCTCTTGGTGAAATGCTGCTCAAGCGGAATCTGATCTCCCAGGGAGATCTGGATCGCGCACTTGAACAGCAGTCCCAGGGTGGGCATGAGAAGCTTCTGGGTGAGGTCCTTCAGCAGATCGGCGCGGTCTCGGAGGCCGATGTCCTCGAGGTGATCGCCGAAGGCTACGGTGTGCCGTTCGTCGATCAGGTGGCGAGGATCGCCGATCCCAGATCGCTCGATTCGCTGCCTCGCGACTTCATCGAGGAGCATCGGATTCTTCCGCTGTTCCTCGTCAGAGGCACGCTCACCGTGGCCGTCTCCGAGCCTGCCAACCTCTATCTCGTCGAGGAGATCGCGAGGATCTCGGGCTTCGACATCAAGATCGCGGCAGCGACGCGTTCCGACATCGAGTCTGCGCTGCAGTCCTATCTGCCCGCAGCCAACGTATTCGTCATCGACGACATCTACGAGGACATCGATGAGCAGGATTTCAGCATCATCGAACGTCAGGTCACCGAGATCGCCGATCTCGAGGAAGTGGCCGGACACGGTCCGGTGGTCAAGCTGGTGAACTACATCATCTTCACCGCTGTTCAGGAACGTGCCTCCGATATCCACATAGAGCCGGATCATCATCGACTTCGAGTCCGTTATCGAGTCGATGGTCGTCTGTACGAGAAGCTGTCACCTCCGTACAAGATGAATGCGGCCATCGCGAGTCGCGTCAAGATCATGAGCAATCTCGACATCTCAGAACGTCGTATTCCACAGGATGGAGACTTCAACGTGATGCTCGAGGGCCGACCCATCGATCTTCGTGTGTCCACCATGCCGGGCAAGCACGGCGAGACGATCGTCATTCGAATCATCGATAGTCAGAACAACCGTCTTTCGATGGATCAGCTCGGATTCAGCGGCGAAACACTCGCCGCCTGGCAGGGCGTCGTCGAACAGCCAAATGGTGTCGTTCTGGTGACAGGTCCGACCGGGTCGGGTAAATCCACGACCCTGTATTCGGTTCTTTCACTGATCAATTCCCCCGAGGTCAACATCTCGACCATCGAGGACCCCATCGAGGCCAAGATCCCGGGAATCAACCAGGCGCAGGTCAACAAGCGAGCCGGATTCACGTTCGCCGGCGCATTGCGTTCCATGCTTCGTCAGGATCCCGATGTGCTGATGGTCGGCGAAGTCCGTGACGGCGAGACGGCCGGCATCGTGACGCAGGCGGCGTTGACAGGGCATCTGGTCTTCTCGACGCTCCATACCAACGATGCCACCAGTGCCGTGACCCGCATGGGCAATCTCGGACTGGAACCGTATCTCATCGCCGCGACGCTCCGCGGAGTGCTGGCCCAGAGACTTGTTCGAAAGATCTGCCCGCACTGCAAGGAGCCACATGTCCCGGAGGCGAGGATCGCCGAGGCGCTGCAGCATTCCGGCTGTCAGTGGGACACGCTCTTCAAGGGTGGTGGATGCGGGCGATGTCGCCATACGGGATTCGCCGGGCGAATCGGCATATTCGAACTACTTGTCCCCGATCCAAACATTCTCGATGCGATCGCTTCGGGTGTGACACTGCAGGATCTCCGAGCCCTCGTGGAGGGACGAGGGTTTAGGAGTCTGCGGCAGGATGGTCTTGAGAAAGTCTGCAACGGTCTGACGACCCCAGAAGAAGTCCTTTCAGCAACGAGTCTGTGATGAACGCCGCCAGTACCTATGCCTATCGAGCCCGTGATCAACAGGGCCAGCCAGTGACCGGAACGCTCTCCGCTGAAACACCGGAGCGTGCAGCAGCCCAGTTGCGCACGGACGGACTGGTCGTCACCGGTATTCGCGACGCCTCCATGTCCGCCCAGGTCGAGGCGGATGTCCAGAACGTGCAGGCCAGGCAGCGAGCCCGCAGGGTTCGTCGCAGCGATGTGGTGTCCATGTGCCAGGAGATGGGCGTGATGCTCGAATCCGGCGTGACCATCTCCGAGGCGCTGGCCGCGGTCACGAGTCAGGCCAAACGCCCCGAATTCAAGTCGGTGCTGGCCAGTCTGACGGACGAGGTCTGCGGAGGAGCGTCCTTCTCCGATGCGCTGAGTCGTCGATCCAGGATCTTTCCACCTGTCATGATCAGTCTCGTACGCGCTTCGGAAGCATCGGGAACCATGTCGGAGATGCTGCTTCGGATATCCGACTATCTCGGTTCCGAGGAGAAGACCGCCCGACAGGTACGCGGCGCCCTGATCTATCCGGCCTTCATGTTCGGAACCGGCGCCGTCGTCGTGTTGTTCATGATGGTCTTCATACTTCCAAGATTCGCCAAGGTCTACGAGATGCGTTCCGCGAGTCTCCCGGGTCCGACACGGGTGCTGATGGGTATCGGCGATTTCGTCACCATGCAGTGGATGTACTACCTGCCGGCGCTTCTGATCAGTTCCATTCTTCTTTTCATATGGCAGAGAAGTCAGCATGGGATCTTCTGTCGTGACTGGTTGAAGCTGCATATGCCAGGTCTGGGCGGTATCTTCAGAAATCTCTATCTGACTCGCGCTTCCCGAACCATGTCGACGCTGCTTGCGGCTGGCGTGAATCTTCTGGACGTGATCAGCATCTGTCGAAGCATCACCGGCAACAAGGTCTTCAATCGCGTGTGGTTGGACATGGAGACGCAGGTTCGTGACGGCATGCCCTTGAGCAAGGCCTTCATGGAATCTTCGGAGATGCCCCAGAACGTGTCCTCGATGGTGACGGCGGGTGAGCGAAGTGGCCGATTGCCGGAAGTCATGGAGAAGGTCGCGGTGTTCTCCCAGGACAGACTCGACGTATCCGTCAAGAAGGCGACCACGATGATCGAACCGATCATGATCATCGCGATGGGTCTGCTGGTCGGTGCCGTCGCACTGGCGCTGCTGCTGCCGATCTTCAAGATGAGCGGTGTGGTCGCGGGTTGAGCCTGCTTCGGGGACGGAAGGCATTGATTCCCGACCACGTCGTCAACGCTGAGGCACGTGGGGTTCGTTCAGGCCACCGACGCGACCGATTGTTCGGTGTCGGTCGCCCGTTCCCGGTCCATCCAATCGTGCAATACGGCGCGGATCTGCTGTGATGTCGTCGATATCCGCACCGCTTCCTTGAGTGGTTTCACATGCCCCATGGTCTTGCCGTATCTGGCGATGCCGCTGCACAGCCGATGCAGGGCCATTCGTTCGGTCTGATGTTCCAGAACGAGATCGAGATGACGCTCGATGACCTGCAGCTTCTCGAGAATGGTCGGTTCCGGTAGATCGATGCCGTCGACCAGCTTCGCCTTGATGGCCCTGAACAACCATGGAGTTCGAAGCGATCCACGAGCGATCATCACACCATCGCAGCC
>DEYM01000013.1 GCA_002364555.1 Phycisphaerales bacterium UBA3158
CGTGTCCAGGACAGCAAGTTTCGAGGCATGCCCGACTATGGAAGCAGAAGTCGAGGTCATGTGGCACTTCAGGATCACGGTGAAAAAGTATCCTTTCGAAACATTCGGATTCGAAGACTAGGACTGGAAGCATCCCAATGAGTCGTAAGTATTTCTTCAAGCAGAAGGGCGAGAATCTACCGGATGACGATCGGGTTTCTCATGATGTCGCCCAGGCTGTCTACCGTTGCCTTCTCGATCCCATGATCGTCATAGACGAGGAGGGGCTTGTCGTTGAATTCAACCATGCCTCTGAGAAGCTCTTCGGCTATTCGAGAGAGGAGGCCCAGGGCAGGTTGCTGTCCGATCTGATCATCCCTGAAGAGATGCGTGAGGCCCACGCCAGGGGTATCGAGCACTTTCTGAAGACGGGAGAAGGCCCGGTCATCGGAAAGCGGATAGAGATCGAGGCCATTCGATCAGATGGTGTGCGTTTTCCAGTCGAGCTGGGGGTGGCGAATACCAGCCTCGAGGGCAAGCACCTCTTTGTCGCGACGATTCGCGATCTCTCCAGCGAGAAACTGCTTGAAGCCGAGAACATCAGGGTCAGACGCTACCTCGATCTGATCATGGAGCACAGTCCATCCGTCTTCTATCTCCTCAGTCAGCAAGCGGGTCAGCGGGCCGTCTTCAAGTGGATCAGTCCAAACATCATGAAGATCCTCAGTATTGATCCGGATGACTTGATGCTCCAGAAGACCAGCTTCAATTCACTCATTCATGAGGACGATCGCGATCGAGTGCAAGCTGTCCAGGAGGAGATCTGGGAATCTGGAGATGGCTCACAGGAGTATCGAGTCACGACACCCGATCTGGGATTGCGGTGGATTCGCGATAGTCAACGTATTCTTGGTCATGAATCGGATGAAATGAGGGAGATCGTCGGAACCTTCCAGGACATCACGGAGAGTCGTGCTGGAGAGGAACGTGAGCGGACGCTTCGTCGCGAGCTCGATCACCGTGTGAAGAACAACCTGCAGATCATTCTTGGTGTCTGTGACAAGGCTGCCGAGTCGGATGTTCTGGACAAGGATTCCATGGTGGGTCTTGCGGCCAGAATTCGATCCATGTCACTGGTCCATCAACTACTTGCCGATGGGGGATGGCGTCCCATCGATCTCGGACAGGTGATCCGTCAGGGAGTGCTGGGGCTCGCCGGAGAGTCTGCATGGTCCAAGGTGCAGATGCATGGGGATCAGCTTTTTGTGGGGGTCGATGCCGCCATGACGCTCGGCTCGGTCATCAACGAATTGATAACCAATGCCTCGAAGTACGGCGGTCTGACACCCGAAGGACTTGGGGTGGACACCTCCTGGGACATCGAGATTCTCAATGGCATGTCCTTTATGAAACTCTACTGGTTGGAGAAGATGCCGGAAGGGTTCGAGGTCAGCTTCGATCGGCGGAGTTTCGGCATCCAGCTGATCGAGTCGATGATTCCATACGAACTCGATGGAGAAGTCGATCTCGAGATCATCGATGGTGGAGTCAGCTTCCAGGCGACCATCCCACTGGAAAACTGCATGATCGACATCGGTCGCGTTCGTGGGCAGATTCGAGATGAGGAGACTCATTGATGTCATCGCGGGATGGAAGATTCAAAATACTGGTCGTCGAGGATGCCTTCCTCATCGGAATGGATCTGAAGATGTCCCTCGAGGAGATGGGTTTCGAGGTGCTTGGACCGGTGCCTACCTCCGCGAGGGCTCTGGACATACTCGAGCGAGATGGCTGCGACGGTGCGATTCTGGATGTCAGCCTGGGAAGAGAGACATCAGAGTCGGTCGCCGACTACATGGTGTCGCATGGGATTCCGTTCTTCTTTCTCACCGGTTACAGCAGAAACAACATCAACGATCCCTCATTGCAGGACAAGCCGCTCTATCACAAGCCGATGAACCGAGAGAGTCTGGGGCAGGCTGTGGCGACCCATCTCACGAACGATCGGGCCGCATGATGTCGACTGAACCGCCTCGAGACACTCCATTAGGTGCGGACAACACGCCCTACGACTCCATCGGTGGGGATCCACGGGTGCGTCTTCTCGCGGATGCGTTCTACGAGGTCATGGACACCGACCCCGAATACAAGGGCATTCGATCCTTGCATCCCGATGATCTGCAGCCGTCCAGAGAGAAGTTCTATCAATTCCTGAGTGGTTGGCTCGGGGGTCCGCAGTTGTACATCCAGCAGCATGGACATCCTCGCCTGAGGATGCGTCATGCACCATTCCCGATAGGCGATTCCGAACGGGACCAATGGCTTGGCTGCATGGCCAAGGCCATGGATCAGCTCGATATCAAGGGTCAGCTGAGGACTTTTCTCGATGCGAGATTCGCCCAGGTCGCGGACTTCATGCGCAATCGTGGCTGATCAGTCCTCGTGCCCGGCGGCGGGAACCGGAAGGCCGATCGAATCGGCCAGTTCAATTCCCCAGGTTTCGACCGATTTCAGAATCGTGACCTGATCAATGGACCTGGATGGATCCTCGATCAGTTCTCTCACATGCTTCAGCCAGGCCGGCCAGCTCAGAGAAGACTTGCCGGGTGGGTCGAGCAGTCTTTGTCGACATCGTTGGATGCAGCATTGCTGTTCGGCGGCATCGAGTGTGTCGGGGGCTTCCTTGGCCCGATACTGCAGCATCAGCGATTGAAGTCTCGGGTCCTCGAAGCGTTCGCCGATTCCGGCGAGCTTGGAACGGTCGGTGTCGGGGACCTTGTTCCGCAGTCGTATGTCCGAGCCCGATGGAAAGCCGTCGTACAACGCTTCAGCGGCATCGGTGGTCGCCTGCTCGAGCGGTTGCCAGGCTTCCTGGAGACGGGCTCGAATGGTCTGGATGATGGATCTGTCCTTCATCAGCATCGAGTCATGTGCACGCCATTGATCCTCATCCAGTTGCAGAAGATCGTGATCGCCCGATTTCAGGACACCCGTCGGCGCCAGGAACGGAGCCTTGTTGCTCTTGATCTCCTTGAGGGCGAATCTCCGCTGGTCCCCGAGAGTCGATGCCGGTGAGAAGGTTCTTCTCATGATCTCTTCCGGGTCTGCATCGAGCAGTTCGGATGGATCCTCGCGCAGATCCCAGCAGATGAACGATCGTTTGTTCACCGGATGGGGGGCGAGCATTCGAAATGGAGAAGTGCATCCCAGCTGGGCCGGTACACGGGAACTGGTATGTACGAATGGCAGGTCGCTCTTGAGGATGCCCTCGACTTTCTGGGTATCGATGAGACTTCGTGCCCAGTTCCAGAGATCGGGCTGATGTTCAAGCAGACGTGCTGCGATATCGATGGTGGCTTTGACATCAGCCATCGCATCATGGGCATCACCATGTTCGATCCCATTGGCGGCGGTGAGATCCTCGAGTCTGAATGAGGGTGCTCCGTCCTCCCGAACAGGCCAGTTGAGACCTTCGGGTCTCAGGGCACGAGCGGCTCTGGCCAGATCAATCAGATCCCATGTGCCGCAATTGTTCTTGTAGGTGTGTTCATAGGGATCGAGGAAGTTCCGCCAGAATCCGAATCTGGAGACGGTGTCATCGAATCGAGTGGTGTTCCATCCGAGGGAGATGGTTCCAGAGGCGTTGAATCTTCGATGGATATCGCCAAAGAAGGTCGCCTCGGTGTGACCTCTGGCAGCGGCCATCTGAGGGGTTATGCCCGTCACGAGGCAGGCTTCAGGAGCAGGCAGTCGATCGCGAGGTGGCTGACACCACGTGGTTGTCGCCTCATCTTCGATCGGATTCAGCTGCTCATCGGTCCGGATGGCAGCGAACTGACTTGGGCGGCATATGGAGGGTTCGGCTCCATCGGTTTCGAAATCATAGAACAGGAATGATGTCACGGCTCCTTGAGAATACCAGTTGGGGTCCGCGCGTTCAGACGCACCCCACTGATGGTGGGTATCCTGTCGAACTATGTCAAAAAACCACCTTCTCATCGCATTTCTGGTTCTATCGATGGTTGGTTTGGCCATCGGCGACTCCCTGGTACTCGTGAATGGTGACGATCTGAATGGCAGCGTCACCTTGCTGCCCGAAGGTCGCATCGAGTTGTCCCACGGCATCCTGGGCAAGGTGGATCTGGCCTCAAAGGATGTGACCGCCGGTCAGATCAAGGTCACACTGGCAGATGGTTCCGTCGTCTCTGGCCTGCTTGTCGGGTGGCGATCATCGGCCTGGATCATCAAGCCGGTGGACGAGTCTCCGGTGGAACTCGTATTCGGCGATGAGGGCGAGCTGAAGCGATCGCCTGCACCAGTCGGCGATCCGTCGGAGGTGACTGGAGACGAGGCGGCCGAGGAAGGAAAGGTTTCCGTTGACGAGCAGCGGCTCGATGAGACCACCGCCAAGGTGAAAGACGCCTATGTCGATGCCGCCAAGGCTCGAATGAATCAGGCAAAGGCCATTGTGGATGCGGCGACGGAGAAGTCCAAGAAGGTGTGGTCTGGAAGGTTCCGTCTTGGAGGATCCTTGTCGCAAGGCACCTCCGACACAGCGAACGTGCTGTTGAACGTCGGACTCAAGCGTGAAGTGGAGGGTTCCAAGACCGATCTCACCGCCTTCTATATTCTCAACACGAAGGGGACGCGGACCACGCAGAACTGGTTCCAGGCCAATCTCGATCAACAATGGAAGGCCTTCGGAAAAAAGAACCGTTGGTCGGTCTTCGGAGTGACGACATTCGACTACCAGCAGCAGGCCGACTGGGAACAGCGTGTGAATGCCAACCTCGGTATTGAATATCTGCTTGTCGACGCCAAGCGGGCACCGGGTACGGACTGGTTCCGCAAGTTCAAGTTCACCGGGCGTGTCGCACCCGGTATTCGCAAGGAGTTCGCGGGTGCCAACTCCGATCCCGCTCTGGAACTTCTTCTCGGAGGCATCTGGGATATCCAGTTCCTCGACAAGCTGAGTTTCACCGGCAATGCGCAGGTGTTTCCGGATATGACCGATATCGGGGAGTTCCGAATCACCGCCAATGCGGCAGTGAAGTTCGGACTGGACATGATCGAGGGCATGGCCGTCGGTGTCGATTTCAGATACCAGTTCCAGTCGAAGGTCGGCCCGGGCGAAATCGACTATCTGTTCGTCATCTCAGGATTCATCGAGTACGAGTTCTGATTGATCGTCGTCTCCACGCTGCCGGCTTCCCTCGTAGATTTCGAACTGGACCAGTCTGCAGTCGAACTCCCCATTCTCGAAGGGGACGCGCTTGACGGGCTTGAGTCCCATCGAGCCGGCCATCTCGCGTGATGTGAAGACCCAGGCATCCCAGCCGGCGCATGTCTGCTTGAAGAAATCGCCCTTGCGCTTGTAGGTCTGCTTGAGTTGCTCGGGGTCGCCAAGCCGTTCACCGTATTCACCATGAAGAATCATGGTTCCCGGCGTATCCGGCAGTGGCGTTTCAGCGAAGTCGCAGGTATGGAACTCGAGGAACTGATCCACGCCTGCCGTGACGGCATTTCGTCGAGCGGCATCGACGGCCACGGGATCGATGTCGGAGACGACGATCGGGGCGGGAGGCGTGTCGGTGCGAAGCTTCTTGGCTTCGGCCCGTTCCTGTTTCCAGGCGCTTTCATCGAAGGTGACCAGATGCTTGAGTCCGAAGTTGGAACGCAGCAGCCCCGGGGCTCGCCCTGTCGCCATGAGCGCCGCTTCGATGGCGATGGTTCCACTGCCGCACATCGGGACCACCAGAGGCTTGCTCCCGTCGTAGCCGGTCTCCATGAGGACGGCTGCCGCGATCGATTCTCGCATGGGTGCCTTGGCCGGCATTCGTCGATAGCCGCGATCACTCAGCTTTCGCCCGGAGAGATCGAGGGCGAGACGACAGTGGTCGTCCTTCCAGAACATGTGGACGAGACTCCGGTCGCCCTTTGGTCCCGAATCGGGTCTTCGCTCGTGAGCCCTCTGGATTCGATCGACGATGGCATCCTTGAGTCTCACGTTGGCGAACATGGTGTTTCGAATGGTCTCGTTTCGAACACTTGACACGATCGTGAGATATCCGTCGGCCGGAATGACTCGTTCCCAGGGAAGCCCGCTGGCTCCCTCGAAGAGTTCGTCCGCGTTCTTCGGATAGAGATCCGCGAACCTTTGAAGGACATGAAAGGCGGTTCTGAGATGAAGAACGAGTTTCATGGCATCCGCCATGCGTCCCTTGATCTCGACGCCCGTGTGGTCCTTGTTCTCGATGTCATAGCCAAGCGATTCGATCTCCTTGGCCAGCCAGGGGGCCAGGCCAGGAGCACAGGTGGCACGCAGTATTCGGGTAGGTTCGGTACTCATTCCGGGTAGGGTACCCCGGCTGGTCATGATGCAATCGGGGTTGAGGTGGTCAAGGGCGGCTTTCATACCCCGGCTTTCTGGCTTCAAGGTTGTTGGAGAAGTTTCATCTTGTTGCTAAACCGCTGGCACTAGTGGGGTAGAATGCCATTGAAAGCCCATTGAGTGGGCGAAGTGGTTCCATCGGCGATATCTCGGGATACCGCATCTCATCTAAGTCCCATATCGAGGTTGGTCTTGAAAAAGCTGCTCCTGATCCTATCGTGCTCAATTGCATCTCTGATGATGGGTAGCCATGTCAATGCTCAGCAGCGGTGTGGAACGGTGGCTGATGAACAGACCATCCAGTACATGCAGCGTAAGGTCGAGCAGGGTGGCTGGGATCTGCCTCAGATTGGTCGAGGCGGGCTGCCTCAGATCTGCGTGCCCATCAAATGTCATATCGTTCGCTTCTCCGATGGAAGTGGCGGTATTCCGGAAGATCGTGTCGATCTGGCCATCAGCGACCTCAATAATCATGTGGCCGACATCAACATGGAGTTCTTTCGTCTGGGTGATTTCATATTCATCGACGACGATTCGTTCGCCATCGTTCCGGACAACGAGTTCCAGCGAGATCTGCTTCGTCAGCAAGGCCCGGTCGAAGGCACGCTCAACGTCTGGTTTGTCCCCGAGCTGACCGGATTGTGTGGCCAGTCCTCATTCACATTCAGTGACGCCCAGGGCATTCTCATGGATAACGACTGCACGGCTACGGGTTCTGATCGTGCGACCTTCAGCCATGAGGTGGGGCATTACTTCAATCTCTTCCATACGTTCGAGACCGCTCTGGGAACAGAGTGTGTCGGTGGCAGCAACTGTGATTCCGCTGGAGATCTGATCTGTGACACCCCCGCGGACTTCGGTCGGACCTGTGAGAACGGATCGACGGCAGTCAATGCATCCTGTGAACTTGTCTGCACCACCGAGTCGGACCTTTGTGGATCGGGTGAATTCTACGATCCGCCAATCCGCAATTTCATGAGCTATACCAGACAGCGGTGCACGACCGAGTTCACTGCCGAGCAGCTTGCCCGTTTCAGGGCTGTCGCCGTCGATGAAAGGGCGAATCCCGCCATCGATGGATACATCGACTATCCGGATTGTCTTGTTGCCGACAATGGGGCCTGTTGCAACCGGGATGACGGGATCTGCTTCGATGTCGTGAATTCCGGTTTGTGCACGCTCATCAACAGCAACAACACCTTCATGGGTGCCGGTACCAGCTGCAATTCACTTCAGTGGGAGACCTGCAAGGTTCCAGATGGCGGTCAGGGAGCCTGTTGTATCGGGGCGGGCTGTCTTCTGGTTGATGGATACGCCGAATGCCTTTCCCTGAGTGGGATCTACTTCGGCAACGACAGCGATTGTTCAGTGGCCGCATGCGATGCCATACCCGGCGGCTGCTGCCTGCTTGATGACTGTGAAATCATAAGTGAAGATCTCTGCGCATTGATCGACGGGGCCTTTCTCGGCTCCAACAGCGTCTGCAGTTCTGCGGCTTGCGCGACTGTGACGCCCTATGTGCCGGTTCCCCCATACAACTTCCCGCAGACTGGGCCGGAGGATCTCGATCCCGACGGCTATGCGGGCAACGCCGTGGACCTTGATGAATCACTGCTTCTGATCGGTGCGATGGGAGAGGCATCCAACGGGCTGACCAATTCAGGCGCGGCTTTCATCTTCGATCTGGCCGTCCCCGGAGCCCAGTTGAAGAGTCTGAAGCCCTCTGTGGCCTATCAGGCGGCTGGGGACTTCTTCGGCGGTGCGGTCGATCTCGACTACTCCGATGGTTCAGGAGCAGCGATCGTGGGGGCCTACAGGCACGACTATGCGGGCACCCCATCGGTAACGGACGCCGGGATGGCCTTCGTCTACGATTCGTCCAGTTGGTCCAGTGGATCGACGACCGAAAGCTATGTCATCGAGAATCCATCTCAGTATCGAGCGCCCTTCGACTACTTCGGATTCGACGTGGCCATCGGCAAACCGAGTTCGGGAATAACCGCCATCATCGGTGCGCCGCGTGCAAACGTCGGCGGTCCGGACACCGGTGCCGTCTACTGGTCTTCCGCTCCACGAATTACGACACGCCTGGATCTGCAGGGACTCTTTGGTTCGAGTGCCCCGGGATCCTTTGACTACTGCGGTGAATCGGTGGCGATGTGCGTCACGGCGGGTTCGGCCTGGGCTGCCATGGGTGCTCCAGGGTACGACACTGACGGCAACTTCAAGTCAGGCAGCGTCTACCTCGTCAAGCAACGACGCGGTCCGGTCATCGGCCCCGGTCAGCTTCGACTGGATCCATATCTGATTCCCAATCACAGCCCCGAAAACTTCAAGCAATTCGGTCGATCCGTGGATCTCTACGACGACAACGGCACTCCCTATCTCATCGTGGGAGCGTTGATTCGAGAGAGTTCCAATGACACCGGAACCCAGGGTTCAGGCATTGCCTTCGTCTACAAGTATTCTTCTCTGGGTGACAAGTGGACAAGAATGAACCCGGCGCTGGTTCCTCTTGACACCCAGCCTCTCTACGACAACTGCGCGAAATCGGTCAGTCTGACGCGTCATGACGGCGATCTGCTTGCCGTGATCGGCTGTCCATCCGCCAATGTCGGCACGCTGGTCTCGCCTGGTCTGGTCTTCCTCTACGCGGAGGATGGCGGTGAGTGGGCCTATGTGAAGGAGATCATCGCCTCCGACAGGCAGGCGGGTGATTCATTCGGATTCGCTCTGGCAATCGACGATCGAATCGCGATCGGGGCACCCAATGCGGGTTCCGGATCCACGGGCAGAATCTACGTCAATCCCGTGCCATCGGTCGATTCCTCATCGGGACGAAACACGAATCGATCCAGCGAAGAGCCACGGGATCCGGCCGACCTCGGATCGGACACGAAGGGAATCGGTCATGCCGATGGTGTGATCGGACTCGCGGATGTGAGAGCGGTCATCGATGTCTGGGGAGACTGTGATCACGGTTGTGACTATCTCGATTGTCACGGCGACCTGAATGGTGATTGCCGGGTCGATTCAGCGGATCTTCTGATCGTGCTCTCCAAGTGGAACGACTGATGACAGTCTGGCGCATCGTCTGAACGTTATTACTGCAGACTCAAAAAAGAAAAAGGGGAGAAGCCGAGGGCTTCTCCCCAATCGGGGCGACACGATTCGAACGTGCGACCTCCTGTTCCCAAAACAGGCGCTCTACCAAGCTGAGCTACGCCCCGGGCAAGTCGAATAGTCTAGCGTCTCCTGACCAAAAGCACGACACCAGCCCATAAGGAATGGAGGCCGAAGCCCTGAGGGGCGGGAAGGGCCTCTCAGGCAGACTTGGAGGGGCT
>DEYM01000125.1 GCA_002364555.1 Phycisphaerales bacterium UBA3158
GGTGGATCTGGTTCTGAACGGACACATTCACAGCTACGAGCGAACATGGCCGATCGCGGGCGGTCGTGTGGTCGATGATGGGGGAGTCGTCTACACCATCACAGGTGGTGGGGGCGGTGGACTCGAGACACCGGGGCCCTCGAGGCCGTCATTCAACAACACGGTTCGTCGCGGTCATCACTACTGCATGATCCGGTTGAATGGAGACACGTTGGAGTTCTTCGCCTATGACGTCGACAACAGGCTCTTCGATCACATGCGAATAGACAAGCGTCGTGGGTCTGCTGACTAGAGTCGGCCTGGTTGAGACCTGATGGAGTGATCAGGCGGCCTATTTGCCGGTAGGTTCCTGCCGATCCTTGCCGTTGCCCTTTCCCTTGCCGCCCTTTTTCCCTTTGCCTTCCTGCTTGCCCTTGCCGGCTTTCTTCCGGCCAGTGGTCTTCCCACCCCTTTGGACGCGTCGATCCGGTATCAGTTCGAATTGCTCCGGTGTCAGAAGCGCCTGCAAGGAGTATTCGACGTGCTCATTGAGTTCCTGATGGGCTTTCATTCCATGGCCAGTCCAGTCCGATTGCACCCATGGTTTCTCCTTGGAGTCGTCGAGACTCCAGAGGCTGAGGATTGGTTGTCTGGCTAGTTCGGGATCACGGAGGAGTCTCTTCTCGATGGCCTCGTCGCGAATCAGGCGAAGTCTATCCAGGGTGTCCTCCTGTAGAGCCACAACCACCAGCATCGTCTCCTGATCGAGCGTCTCTATTGCGATGGCGGCCATCATCGCCCGCTCGCTCCATCGTGTACGAAGTTCCGAGCCAAATCCCCGACGCATGCTCTGGTCGTAGTAGAGATCCGCACCGGCGGGATCCTCCAGGGCGATCGTCTCCCTCGTCAGTTCGATCAGTCGAAGGATGGAATCCCGGTACGCCACTGATGAATCGATCTGCCGGTGCCATGTCTCGGTGAATGGTTCCACGACCTCGTACCAGGTCTCAATAGGGACATTGTCTTCATCGCCTGCGACGGCCACGAGATCATCCCTGGCGATGAGGAGTCTGAGTGCCTCGACCTCGCGTTCAATGGCCGCATCGGTGCGAGCCTGCACCAGATCGGCCAGCATGGACTGTTGTGAGGACAGAATGTCATCGGCCATGGTCCGATTGGCCGGGCGTTGTTCCAGATCCCGGACCAGCGACCATGGATTGATGAACTCACCGCCCATTCTCGCATGACGAAGGCCATGTTCGATGCGAAGTCTCGCCATCGCCGAGGAGAACAGCTGCTCGGCCTCGGGCTCGTCCTCGACGACCAGTACAAGTCTGAGCATCTCTACGACATCCTGCCGGAGTGCGACTCGTTGATCACGAATGGTTTCCGCCATCGACACCAGATCTCTTGATGTGACCTCTCCATCGGGCATGTCTATGGAATCGACGCGTGATCTCATTCGATCACGAAGCAGTCGTAGCTGCTCATCCATGTTCTCAAGGCCTTCACTGAGCTCGGCGGTCCATTCGGCCGTCTTGGCATCCACCTGGTTCGAGAGATCGTCCTTGGAGACGCCGTCGCTTCGACCCTCCTTGGCGGTCTGTTCCCTTGCGTATTCTCGAACCCTCTCCTCGATCAAGGCGGTGGAGGCCTCCATGTCGATCTGTCTTGAGAGAACGTCGTTCTCGAGACTTTCAAGCGCCTGCTGCACGTCACGAGCCTCTTCGGCTGTTCGATAGGCCTGCAGAGCGGGGCTCATGCCGGAGGTCAGTCCCTTCATGGAATCGCCATAGTCGCGAACGATCATCTCGACGATCGGAACACGCTGTTCATCGAGTTCGAGCCAGCTGCTCAGCAGCTGCACATCGCGAGGTAGGAATTCGGGTTCCATGAGCATGGCCGGTTCAAGAGGATCGGGCGGCAGGAGTCTCGCCATTCGTTGACGAGCATTGGTGTCGTCATATTCCTTGTCCTGTTGCCTGTCCTGCCACATCCTCTTGTCGTCCTGTCCGCCTTTGACCTCCTCGACGGCTGTTGACCAGATTTCCCAGGCTTGCTTTTCATCCATGTTCCCGCTGATGACGGCTGCCTTGAGGGAATTGCCCAGCACTTCCAGTTCCGGACTCAGTTCATCATCCTCATCTGGTTCCCGTTCTTCATTCCGACTCGATGTGTCCTCTTCCTCGACAGGGAACATGGCGAACCCATCCGATGATTCAGGCAGAGTCATCAGAAGGCCCATGAGAAGAAGGGGAAGTATTCGACCCGAGTGGTCGTGTTCGATCAGCATGTCCTGTTCTCCATTGAAGACTCGCCTGTGCTACACGAAAAAGTTCGTCATTCAAGAATAGCGATCTGGCCGTGTCATGTCGAGTGCATTCTGCACTGCAGATAGGCGGCGAATGTGCCAAGCCAGTGCGAACCGGCATAGTGTTCGGGGGACACGGCGGAATGACCTTTTTCAGCATGCGCCTGCACGGATTCATGAAGTCTTTCCTGCCGCGGATCATCAGCTGGCAAGCTGCCGGAGATATCGCACAGCATCCAGGCCCGGCTCAGATTGAGTCCGTCGAGGTGGGTCAGTCTCTCGTCGCTGGGATCGGGATTGGCAACGGGCGAGAGATCCATCTCTCTGGCAAGTCCAGGCATCGTCCGATCAATCCATGCGGCGAACTCGGTGTCATCAAGCACCCGACTCATCATGGAGGCGGCACCCAGGGAGCCGGACAGGAAATCCTCTCCCGAAGGTTCCAGATGGAGTGGATAGTCGCGGTCATCCCCATAGAAGTCCATCGATCGCGATTGAAGAAGCTCGAGCATGTCCGTGTCCTCGACGATGTGTGCCCAGTCCCATACGAGTCCCATCGAGAAAGCTGTCTGCGTGTGCGTTCCACAACGAATTGGATGCGGGAGTTTGGATAGCCATGAGGCAAGATGTCCTCGTGCCGTGGATTCCAACGGTGCAAGGGACCGTCGCCAGCTCTTCGCGTCGACCGACTCGTGTTGATGCAATTCAGCGATCAGTGCCAGAAACCACGCCAGGCCGTAGGGGAGTTCGAATCCGGGACGTTCGATCAGGTGGTCACATTCGACCAGGATCGATTGATCATCGAAACTCCGGTTCAGTGCACTCTGGCATCGGTCTGAAAAGGGCGTTCCGGGATTCAGTCTAAGCGTCAATGCCAGCAGCCAATGACCATGAACGGCCGAGTGCCAGTCGAAGCATCCATAGAAGACGGGGGTCATCGATCTGGGGGACTCGATCCCTCCGGACGAGAGGACGAGTCTGGACAGATGGTAGGGGTATTCCCGGTGCACACCATCGAGAGCAAGCTGCGCATACTGTTCCAGTTCCCTGCTGACTGTCATGAAACAGTTATAGCAACGTCCCGGAGGAAGGACATGTTCTGGATGGTGTTGATGAGACGAAGGTGGTGCGGACGGTTCAACGTCCCGGGCATGGGCCCCAGTTTTCTATGACTGTCAACAGATCGTCGATTGAAACGAGGTTGTCGCCAGTGAGATCCTGATCCGACGTTCCCCATGAACTGATGATTACGAGCAGATCGTCGATGTTGATCACGCCATCGGGTTGGACATCCCCCAGGCCGTAGCAGGTGCCGGGGTCATCGGGAACCTCGACGGTCGAAAGCAGTGACAGTCGCATGTCGGTGGCTTCGCCGCCTCGAAGGATCGTTCCCTCGTTGATGGAGACCAGATCATCCGAGGCATCCCCGTCGAGACTGCCACTGGCGACCAGGACCGGATTCATGCCTTGCTCGAGCGTCTGCTCAAGCGAGTAGGTCACATCGCATTCGGAATTCTGCTGCGTGTCGTTTCGATAGACCAGCACGGCGGAGTTGAAGGTGTCCGGCGCGGCGACGAGGCCGAGATCCAGATCTCCGTCGCCATCGTAGTCCAGCAACGTCAGGCTTCGCGGATTGTCACCGACGGCGAAGCTCGATTCCGGATTCAGGGTTCCATTGCTGTTGCCAAGGAGAATCGAGACCGTGCCACCACCGATGTTCCCGACCACGACATCGTCGATGCCGTCGTCGTTGATGTCGCCGACATCGATCGCGTTCGGATCTGATCCGACGGGGAACTCGTCCTCGATGAACCAGTCGAACGTCAGGCCGGATCCGCGGTTGAGCAACAAGACCTTGTTGGCGCTACGAAGTGTGACAACCAGCTTTCTCCCGCCCTTGCTGTTGCCCAGCTCGCCTGGTTCGATGGGGCCGTTCGTTTCACCGGTGGGAACGTCGCCCTTGAGTAGAAGGGGACTTCTGAAGGCGATGATCGATTCGAAGAAGTCGACCTGTCCATCCAATTCGCCTCCGGAGAGAATGACCGAGTTGCCGGCACAGGAGACAGCCAGATCGTCATCGAGATCACCATCGATATCCAGAGTGGTCACGTCGACGGGCCTGATGCCGGTCGATACCTCCACCTGCATCGACATCGATGCGATGTTCCCACCATCATTCAGATAGAGAACGACCGTATCGTCCAGCAAGTTGGTGACGGCCAGATCGTTCAGTCCGTCATTGTCGTAGTCGCCGCTGGTGATGCTGCTGGGCCTGTTGCCGGCCGAGAAGGTCACCTGGCTGTCGATGCCGCCACTGCCATCGTTGATGAACACATAGACCTCGCCAGGTTCGCCGTCGATGCTCAGCGCGATGTCGTCGAATCCATCGGGGGGGCCGGCCGGTGAGCCCAGATCGGCCACGACCACATCCGTGGCGGCGCCGGTCACGGTCACATCGCCTGTCTCGGCCAGGTCGAGAAGACCGTCGATTGACTCCACCGTGACCGAAATGGTCAAGGAGCTTCTGAGAGTATCCGTGTAGTTGATCCGCAGGTACTTGCCCGCTCCGATTCCGGGCAGGACGGCAATTCGGAAGCGTCTTCCAAGTTCACTATCCAGCGTGTATCGAATCAGATCCCAGGAGGTGCCCACGGCAGGACTGCTGATTCCAGATGGGGAGGTGATCGAAAGAGTGCCCGCGATATCCGCATAGCCGTCGACCTCGACGGCCGGAATGCCTCGATCAGCCAGTTCTATCTGCATCTCCCCGATCTTGGTCTGTGAATAGTCGCCCGTGATCTCGAGATTGCCGGTACGGTCGATCTTCAGGCCGCCTGGTCTGTAGGTGGCGGATCCGACCGACATGTCGCCGTCGATCCTGAGCGTGCCGTTCTTGACTCCGAGTGAGCCTCGGAAATTCTGGGTGCCGTTTATCTTCACCAGTCCATTGCCGCCGGATCCCAGTGTCGCAAGGCCGCCTTGGAGATTGAACTCCGGACGAGAAGGGCCGATATCCAATGTCCTGAAAGGCAGGATGCCATCCGCTTCTATGGGCATCGTGACGGGAATCGACATGCTGACGGTGCTGTTGCCATCAGGAGTGAAGGGGTGCCAGTTGTTGGAGTTGTCCACGGATCCACCATCCGCATTCATCCATTCGAATTGAGGCATTGATGTGGTCTGCACCCCGGAGAGACCGCCGAACGACGTGCCTACGGACAGGCGAGCCCATCCAGTGGCGACAGTCGAACCATCCGTGACCACTTGATTTCCGAAGGACATTTCCGCCAGAGCGCGCCTTGGATAGATCTTGCCGCTGGCTTCCCAGTTCGAGTTCAGATTCCTGTATATGTAGGCGGCGCCGGTATTGAGGCCCTGATTGTCATGGCCCGGTGCGCCGACCAGTATCAATCCGTCGTTGATCGAGATGTCTGTCCCGAAGTAGTCGTCGGGTTGCGAATCCAGGGCGATGAGTGTCTGCGATTGAACCCATGACCCACCGTTTCGCTCGTAGATGAACACCTGTCCGGGTAGGAACGTGTTGTAGAAGCCATAGACATATCCAGCCGCTTCAGCGACCACGAGCGTGTTCCCATCGACCGCAGCCTGAAGGCCTTCACCGGTTCCGAACACATGCACGAAATTACCGGTGGATATGAATGGATAGGAGTACGCCCAGATGGCGGTATCGGTGACGATGATCATGTCGTCGGAGGAGGCATGAAGTTCCTTGATCGAGGATGGGGCCTGATTCGAGATCGTTTCCTGCCAGAGGCCTGATTGCGACTCGAACACACGGATCTGATCATCCCAGCAGGCGTAGATTCGATCGGATTCGATCTCCAGATCGGTCAATCCCTGAGTCGTCCCCGAATCGATGGCGGCTTCCAGATTCCATTGATTGTTGGCGTCCTTGACGTAGAGGCGTATGCTTCCATCGATCGAAATCGCCACTCTGGTTCCATCCGTCGCCACCATTGGAAGTTCACTTGTCTGAACATCGGTCCTGAGGGTCACCGCGGCATCGATGGCACCGCTGTTGTAGAGCCTCGCACCGGCAACCACGCTCAGGTCGTCGGCGGTCTCCAGTGATGCCATGACGGTCAGGCCGTTCGCGAGGTCGAAGATCGGCAGATCGGAATTGGATTCGATCGAGCTGGTGTTCAGTCCACGAGCCACCGTGACCGGCAGGAGATAGTCACTGCAGTCGATGCCATCACAGACCATCTCCGGTCCGATGAAGACGCCGCCGATCTCGATGCAGTCGATGATGCTCAGCAATTCCTGGCAACTGTCTCCAAGGCAGCACGTGCCCGAGCACTTGCCCGTGCAGTCACCGCCGTCGCAACCGAGTTCGATGCAGGAGAAGTCGACATAGAACGAGGGGGCGTCACCTGGCGGATCGAAGTATTCATTCTCATGGCAGATCCCATCACCCAGCAAATGGATGGGGAGGCAGTTGCCGGAACAATCCGAGGTGAATCCCGGAGGGCATTCGCAGGTACCTTCAAGACAGGTGATGCCAAAGCCTATGAAGTTGCCACCCTGTGTTGCACAGTCCTCCTGCGAGAGAACCTCGCAGGTGCTGTCCGCATCACAATCGGTAAGCGATCGGAAGCAGCATGCTCCAGGGCTGTTGGGAATATCCGATGGAGGTTCACAGTCGCCACCATCCCATCCAAATTCCTCGCAGTTGAGGTAGATGGTGTTGGCATCATGCTGATATTGTCCGTCGTCACACTCTCCATCACCGATCCATGCGATGGGGACGCAGTGGCCGTAGCAGTCGTAGACCTCGTTTGTACTGCACCCTCCGCCACAATTGGAGGGACACTCGAATCCCTCGCACTCGACTCCCGGGAAGTGAATGCCTCCCCAGATTTCGCAGATCAACTGCTCCCTGAAGATGCAGTTGCCGCTGTTGAGACAGCAGGCGCCCATGACCATATCGTCGTCACCGAACCCTGACGATAGGAGGTCGGCTTCCTGAGCCTGAGCAGGTGCGTTCAGAAGGAAGAAGATGCAAAGGAGCATCAGCGCCATCGTGCTTTTTACATGTCCCACGCTCGACCCCCCCTAAGGAATCTACAGAACCGTGATTCTGCTAGCTAACCCCCATCAGAGTGTAGACTGCAATCGGGGCTCTTCCAGCTGGAATTGAGGAGATGTGGCTGATTCCACGGTGTAGGGTCCACGAATAATTCGGGACAGGCTGCAGGAGGGGTGATAATCGCCTTCAGGAACCGGATACGCTTTCTGGGCATGTTCTCTGTGCAGCATGTTGTGCGGTTGCTCGAGTCAATTGAGCCTGCCTCGGAGCTGATCGAATAAGTCGATTCGACGCTCCGGGCATGATTCCCAGTTCTCAAGCAGAATCAGCTG
>DEYM01000047.1 GCA_002364555.1 Phycisphaerales bacterium UBA3158
ACGACTGCGACCCTCAACTCCTTCCGAGCAGCCTGTGACGCCTTCGCACTGGATCACAACAGCTATCCGGGCGTCGTTCCAGAAACAGCTCTCGGAGACGGACTACGGCTGACCAGCACGCAGAATGCAGTCCTTCATCTCATGGGTGGTTTTCGCGTCTACAACGACAATTCGCCACAAAGCGACATATCTGCCGCCGAACAGTACCGAGCGAATGCCGAAGCGGAAGGCCGGTATGTCATGGGCGACCTGAACCTGACAGATGCCGCGACCGGACTGAACTGGACACTCGTGGTGGTCCCTTCCCGAATAGGCGAAGGGCCTTTGATCAATGGAAAGCCGTACAGCCCCTACTTTGCACCAAAGGATTCGGAATTCGCCTACAACGAAGGGCAGACGACCGACTATCCAAGCGGATTGAATCTACTGCCACAGCTGGTCGACAGCTGGAAGACCCCGATTCTCTTCTTCAGGCAAGGACGGACCGTCGGACCTGTCCTGAGCACTTCGGACACCCCGGGACTGTTCAATGTCAACGGACAGCAGCTCTACCTGCAGGCAACCCGCCTGGGTGAGCTGGGATTCGGCCAGAATCAAACGCCTGGCCCAGGCAGCAGAATCGCCTTCAATGGTCAATCAGGCGGAGGAATCGGCAGCGATCCCACCGGCGAACCAACGGACGAGCAGATCAGGTGGCTCACACTCATGCTGACCCATCCGGCCTTCTACGATCCTGAACAACCCGAATATGGACAGCCCAAGGCGGCCTACATGATTGTCTCGGCTGGTGCCGATGGCGTCTTCATGGCACGCAACGACGGCCCCATCTCCGATACGGGGGCATTCGACTACGACTTCCAGGACGCCACGCATGAAGACTTGGAAGAATTCGATGACGTGACCATCTATGGCGGTGGTTGATCTCGACTCAGTCAGAGACTGTCAATGGCTCAGGATGTCAGCAGGCCTCTGGATTCAAGCTCGTCAAGAAGCTTGATGACGGATTCCTCGATCGACAGTTCATGGGTCGGAAGAATGATTTCAGCCTTGGAGGGCTCTTCGTAGGGATCATCGATACCGGTGAATCCCTTGATTTCGCCCGCCCGAGCCTTCTTGTAGAGACCCTTCGGGTCGCGCTCTTCAGCCACTTCCAGGGGAACCTGTACGTAGACCTCGATGAAGTCGAGTCCATCTTCATCATGCAATGCGCGAACCGCATCGCGGTCGGCAACATAGGGGCTGATGAAGCTGGAGAGAGTGATCACTCCTGAATCGGCAAACAGCTTGCAGACCTCACCGATGCGACGAATGTTCTCTGTTCGATCCTCGGCTGAAAAACCGAGATTCTTGTTGAGGCCCATTCGTACATTATCACCATCAAGGCGATAGGAAGCGTGGCCACGCTGTACCAGAACCTGCTCGAGAGCAACGGCAATCGTACTCTTGCCGGAGGCGGACAACCCGGTAAACCAGAGAGTCGCACCCTTCTGCTGAAGACAAGCCTGACGCTCTTCACGCGTAACATTTCCATCGTGCCAAGTGAGATTGGTTCCTACCTGCTCAGCCATTGGTTCTACTTCTTCCTGTATCTAACAAATGTAATCTTGATTTGGAATTCGGGATCGTACTTCGTGAACTCGATCAGGCTGGTGCTTCTGCCTTCACAGCCCAGTCGATCAGGACATCAGCGACCTCCGGTCGACTGAATTCTCCTGGCGGACGCTCTCCAACGGCCAGCATCTCACGAACCTTCGTGCCGCTGAGGAAGATCTGATCACCCTTGATCTTGGGGAACGTCTTGGCTGAAACCATGCCCTGGGCCTGATTGCTCCAGGCAGCATGTTCAAACTTGAGAGGCTCGACCATGATCTCGTCACGGGTGAACTGATCGAAGATCATCTGAGCATCGTAGGTTCCGTAGTAGTCGCCGACACCGGCGTGATCGCGACCGACAATGAAGTGGCTCGCACCGTAGTTCTGACGAATGAGTGCGTGCAGGATGGCCTCACGAGGTCCCGCATACCGCATGGCGGCAGGCATGACGCTCAGCATGGTGCGGTCATCCACGAAGTAGTGATCGATGATCGTCTGGTAGCACTTCATCCGGACATCCGCTGGAATATCGCCAGGCTTGGTTTCGCCCACGAGCGGATGAATGAGAAGGCCGTCGCAGATCTCCTGAGCACACTTGCAGAGGTATTCGTGAGCTCTATGAATCGGATTGCGTGTCTGGAAAGCGGCGACACGGGACCAACCGAGCTTGTCGAACGCTTCTCGCGTCTGAGCTGGAGACAATCTATGGTCTTCAAATCGCTCCGCATCACCGGAATCGGCTTCGGTCGTGATGACGTGAACGGGGCCACCGACCAGCCACTCGCCTTCTTCAACCACTGCCTTCACGCCGGGGTGGGCTTCATCTTCCGTGCAGAAGACGTTGGGAATCTCGAGCTTCTTGTCATGGGCATAGATGGATGACACGTCGATGACGGCCATGAGGGTTCCGTCGGGATGATGCAACGCAGCCTGCTTGCCTTCGGCAAGACTGGACTTGGTCGCTTCATCAACGGCCAGGGTGATCGGGATCGGCCAAGGAGTTCCGTCACTCAGTCGCATGCTTGTGCAGATGGAGGCGAAATCCTCTGGTCCAACGAAACCTTCAAGTGGACTGAAGGCACCAATGGCGATCATCTCGAGATCACAGACCTGCTTGGCGGACATGGTGATCGAGGGCATTGAGCCGGCCGCATCCTTGAGAGCCTTGGCATCGGCTTCGGATACCATTCGATCGACAAGTTTGCCGCCATGTGGAGGAATAAGCTTCGATTGTGTCACAGGGAAATCCCCTCTAAGTGCTTTAAATTGGTCGAAACCGTGAGCATAGAGGAACTGGCGGTCCCCTGCAATAGCTGAGCAGCAGTTCTACAGGCCATCAGACCTGCCCAGATGACCCTGAATCCATCCAGATCAGCTGGCTGGCCCGATCTCCTGAGCGGTGTCAGCCTCAGGGGCTATCCGTTTTTTTCGGTGGTTCACTTCCGCTCTGGTCGGTCCGATTGGACCGGTCATCCCTTCGGGAGGACTTTCCGTCATCACGGGTACGGCCTGCCGAGATCGCCTGCAATTTATCTCTCAGTGCCGATTGCTGCTTGGACGACAACTGGTCCCACAGCAACGCTTGAACGGACGGGAATCGAGGCTGCTTCTGCTTCAAGACCTCCAATTGCTGACGAAGCTTCTGCAGCTGGGGATCCTGAGCGCGGGCAGCCTTTCTGACCTGTTCCTGAAGTGATTTGAGTTGCTGCCCATGATCCTTCTGAAAAAGCCTGTACGCGACCTGATGCGACTGGGTCGTCTTGGTGGCGAACGATCTCTGCACCTTCGTCAGGTCAAGCGACCTGTATTCCTTCAACCAGACACGTGGCTTTACTGCTGGAGCACGATTGCCGTTGCGTGCAGAATTCATGCCGCCATCGGTACGCATGCCTGCCGCCTTTGGATCCGCACCTTCACGAATCCAGACCTCGATGCGTTCGATCTCACCGGCAGTCATGGGAGGTCCGCTCGGCGGCATGATGTCATCATGCCCTTCTGTCAGCTTGATTCGCTCCAGAAGGCTGCTCTTTTCAGGCGACCCGGGAATCACGACCCAGTCTTCTCGACTGCCCGCGAAGATCTCTGCCACGGGAAAGACCTGGACACCGGCTTTTTGCTTTCGAACGCCGTGACACTGGGCACAACGAGCCTCGAGCAGAGACTCCACCGATCCGGTTGCATTCGCCATCATGCCTTGGCCGTTGCCGTTCTTGAGACTCTTCGGATCGATCGAAGGGCCGCCAAGACCTCTGTCCGCGGTCTGCTCCTGTTCCTCCACAACCTGAGAAGGATCAGTCGGGTCGTAGACAGGTGTGTCCGCCAATGACGACCCTGTGAGGATCACCAGAAGCGTCAGAAGAAAGGTTGGTTCGAGTTTGACCATGAAAACCTCCGGACATGCACAATCTGACCGCTATCATTCTACGGGACCAGTGGCTGCAACATCCCCAGAGAATGCCTTGAGCTGATGAAGAGATACCGATGAAACTCGATAAAAAACATGTCATGGATGCTCTGTCGACCGTTCAGGACCCTGATCTGGGACGTGACCTCGTGTCACTGAACATGATCAAGGAGGTCGTGATCCGGGAAGAAAACGTCCATGTCCATGTTGAACTGACCACACCGGCCTGTCCAATGAAGGATCGTATTCGTGACGATATCGTCAAGGCCATCACGGACAAGGCCGCAAGCATCGAGAACGGTCAACCAGCGGTCGAGGTGGAATTCTCCGCCGACGTCAAGGGACGTGATTCCGATGGATCCGAGTCACCACTCTCTGGTGTACGACATGTGATTGCCGTCGGCGCGGGCAAGGGTGGCGTGGGCAAATCCTCGGTCTCCGTCAATCTCGCCGTGGGTCTGGCCAGACTGGGTGCGAAAGTCGGGCTGCTCGATGGCGACATCTATGGTCCTTCTCTGGAGACGATGCTCGGCCTCGACGACATGGCCCCCACGGCCAGAGGCAACATGCTCGATCCATTCGAAGTGGCCGGCATCAAGACCATGACCATCGCGAAACTCGTGGATCCCGAAAAGCCGATGATCTGGCGAGGTCCCATGGCCCACAAGGCCTTCTCACAGCTTCTCAATCAGACCACCTGGGGTGAGTTGGACTATCTCTTCGTGGATCTCCCACCTGGTACCGGCGATGTCCCCCTCTCACTGGCGCAGCAGCTGCCGCTGACGGGATCCGTGATCGTCTGCACACCGCAGAAGGTCGCGCAGGATGATGCCCGTCGGGCGGTCAGGATGTTCCAGCAACTGGATGTCCACGTTCTGGGAGTCGTCGAGAACATGAGCTGGTTCGAGGCGGATGATGGCAAGATCTACGACCTGTTCGGAAAAGGTGGGGCCGAGAACATGGCCTCGGCCATGAATCTTCCCTTCCTGGGCGCGGTCCCGATGCACATGGACATGCGCATCAACGCGGACAATGGAACACCGGCGAAGAACTTCGACATCAACGAGAACATCACGCAGTCGCTGAACAGTCTGTGTGAGTCACTGGCTCAACAGGTCTCGATCACGGCGATGTCCGGTGATCTCGTTCAGCCGACCATCTCTGTCAGATAGTCTCTTCAGCCAAGCATTATCAGCATGATCGTCATGACAGCGGTGTTGTTGATCGCATGCATGACCATCGGTGCGATCAGGCTGTCACGCCATTCGCGTGCCAGGGCCATGGCCAGGCCGATGGCACCCAGCGCCGGGATGGCCACCCAGCCCTGGGGATGAATGGCGGCAAATATGAACCCCGACACCAGACCACTGATGGCAATGCTGAGGAACGCTGTAAACCTGCCGGTCTGATCTCGCAGTCCCCTGTAGAGCACGCCGCGAAAGGCTATTTCCTCGACGATTGGAGCCGCCACACAAGCGGCGATGAAGACGAGGACGAGTTCCACGATGCTGGCGTTCTCGAATATCCCGATTATGGGGTGGGCACCATTGGATTCTGCGGCGAAGGGGCTCTCCTCACTGGAGATCCACTTCTGGAGGAATGTCAGCAGCAACACTCCGATGACACCGACCACCAGTATCGGAAGCATCATGGCGTAACCCGCCACGCCGGCGAACAGCTCACGCCACCAACCTCTTCCACGGCAAAGACCGACTTGTCGCATGACATTGGTCCATTTCATGCCGCGCAAGACCAACCATGACAAGGCCAACAGACTCAGGAAGAAGCCGACGACGGTACCAAGGAGCGGTAGCGATATTTGCACAGCCAGCAGACTCAGGAGATCGGTGAGGACAAGGAAGAGAACCAACCAGCAGGCGAAGGTCTCGATGAACACGCCACCACCCTGCTCGGGCTGGAGCAGATGAAGGCTCCTCCTGCAGAAACCGACGATGCCCAGGATGAGACCAATGAGACCAAGCAAGCCCAGAAGACCCCCGATGATCATGATGACGATCATGATGACCAGCTTGACCATCGAGGAATCGAGTAGCTGACTCCACTGGACCTTCTCGGAGTTCTGGGTTCGAGCAACGACGAGTTCACCGAACCAGCCAAGCTGCTCCCCGAGAAACGATGCATCATCGGAGGAAAGATCGCCGAACTCGGGATCTTGTGCCTTGACCGGCTCAAACACCCCTCTCAGGATCGAGTTGATCCGGAGTTGGTCATCCGTGAATGTGATCCCGTGCTCTTTGGCCGCTTCCTGGAGCCTCTTCAAGGACGACATCGCCTGAGCAGAATCACAGAGCACCCCAAAGAGGGCCACGGCCCGTTGCCTCTGACCGACGGATCCCGCCTCCAGTGGCTTGATCTGCTCCTCGAGCAATACAGGATTCTGATCCCCAGACATTGCAGAGGCCGCCAGGAGCATCTGCCCCTGAAGTTTCATGATCTGGGATTCCAGAGCTGAGATTTCAGAATGCCCACCAGGCTCCACCTCAGTGACCTCAAATGCAGGCAGAACACCCTTCAGAATGATGATGGCAGCGATAATAAGCCAGCTGAGGGCCTCTAATGGCCAATATCGCCGCACACCGCTGGATCGATGGGAATTGATCGCCTTGCTGGAATTGGGTATCTCGTGTTCCACACGGATCATCCTAACGGCAAAGAGGCCTTCCTCTCATCCCGGGATCACTCTTTCAGACCGTGCTGGACCTTGACATGAGGCCCGAGACCGGTATCCTCGTGGATTCGTCGGACGGTCCCTGGTGGGAACGTTCTGTATGTCCGTATGTGTTCCAGGGGCTGCTTGAAAACCCCTGCAGAAGAGTAAGGGCGACCGTCTTCAGGTCGTTGATTCCATGCCTCGTCAGACTACCTTTCTGAAAAATGGTGACATCAAGAGACGCTGGCGTCATGTTGACGCTGATGGTCAGATCCTTGGCCGCATGGCTGCTCAGATCGCCACCGTCCTCATGGGCAAGCATCGCCCTGAATACACGCCTCACGTCGATACCGGTGACTATGTCGTCGTTACCAACGCCGAGCGCATCGTCGTGACAGGACGAAAAGCGGAACAGCGAACACTGATGCGTTACTCCGGTTATCCAGGTGGGCTCAAGACTCGCACGCTTGGTCAGGAACTCGAGAAGTTCCCGGAAAGAGCCATCGAATCAGCTGTCCGAAGAATGCTCCCCAAGACCCGTATGGGACGAGCCATGATCAAGAAGCTCAAGGTGTATCGCGGAAGCGAACATCCTCATGAGTCCAATTGCCTGGAACCACTTCAAGCCTGAACACCACGTTCTCCCGAACAGACGAGTGAAGTCACAGTATGACGAACGAAGCCAACGACACGCCCGCCCCGGTAGAGCCCTCGACTCCTGAGGTCTCTGAAGCAGCGCCTGCACCAGATGCCGCCCCCGCCGTTTCGATTCCATCGATCCCGTCGGAGCCTGTCATCCCATCGACCGCAACAGCCACAGTGACCAAGCCGGCAACGGCTGGTGGCTGGTTCTGGGGAACCGGTCGCCGCAAGGCATCGGTCGCCAGAGTTCGCGTACGCCCCGGTGATGGAGCCTTCGTCGTCAACAACAAGCCCATGGACAAGTTCTTCACCGAAGAACGAGATCACAAGGATCTTCTCCATGTTCTCGAGTCCACCCGCACGACTGGTCAGGTCGAGATCCAGGTGAACGTACGAGGTGGTGGATACACCGGCCAGGCCGGGGCCATCCTCATGGGACTCGGTCGAGCACTGCTCAACTACGACAATTCGCTTGAGCCGATTCTGCGAGACAATGGATTCCTCACGCGTGACCCGCGTCGTGTGGAACGCAAGAAGCCAGGTCAGCCTGGTGCCCGCAAGCGTTTCCAGTTCTCAAAGCGATAGTCGAGATCGAAACAGTCCGATTCTCCGCTTTATCCATTCAGATGGATTCACTGCTGTTGGTGCGTAGACTCACTTCTATGGCGTGAAGACGCTTCTGCACGACCATCCAGCTGAGATCACGGACTTCACTGATCGCCTCGATCGAATGTGGCGCCTCGCCCCCGAGCCCCCATCGCATTCCGACAAGTCGCTGCTCCTCCACACCCAGTGAATCGATTCGACTCACCCAGCGACCTCCTGGCTCGAGCCATGTCCAGGCCACAAGATCGCGAACCGGCCAATCGAGAATCAGATCACCGGGATCATGACGAGCCGATGCCAGCATTTCCCGAGGAGGTTTGCGAACTGTCAGAAGGCGATCAACCGCGTTCAGGCATCTCGCTTCCAGCCGATCCACCAAACGAGGCTCGAGTGCCTCAAGGACGGGCCAAACCACGCTGATGCATGAATTCACAAGCTGAAAGGCCGCTCTTCTGGACAATTCATGCAGCGGCCTGCCCAACCATTGCTGGCATCCCTTGAGAATCGTCGGGATAGCCTGTTCGAGCAGTCGTCCGCGAAGCCGCCCGGCCCAACGAAGATCGGATTCAATCGAATCGATGGCTCTGACAGTCGGCTGACCATCGAGATCCGCCAGTCGCCTTCTGGCGCGACCAATGAGCAGCTGGCTTGCCACGATGATCCTGTCACCATGATTCAGATCCTCCACTCTCACATCATCAGCCAGATCAATCATCCAGTCCGGCCCCGGGAGATCATGTCGCACCGCGGGAAATTCGAGCAGAACCTGCGTGGCGTCCTCACGATCGAATGTCTCGTGCCATACGGAATCGAGCATCAGCCCCTGAAGTCGTCTCTTGCGATATCGAAGCATGGCTCGATGTACTGCTGGAACACTCTTGTTGAATCGAGCAGCCACCCTTGACAGCGGAATACCGATTCCATGCGCTCTTTCACAGACAGCTGCATCACGATTCGTCAAGGGTCCGTGGCTCATGAACAGCGGATCACCAC
>DEYM01000117.1 GCA_002364555.1 Phycisphaerales bacterium UBA3158
CTGAAACGACTGAAGACCTCCGGCAGATCATCCGCGAACGTCTGGACGTCGTCGATGTCCAGGATCGAGTCGTACTCGAGAGGACTCCACCGGTCACCCAGTCGAATGGCCAGTGACTGCTCGATTGCCTGCTCCTGGGTCCCGGGTTGGCGGACGGCCACCACATCATCCAGCTGGAGCTGATCCATCAGTTCCGGAAGAACGTCTTCAGGATGACCGATTCGAATGATCAAGTCGGAGCCGAGCCCTTGAAGGGATGTCCGAAGGGATGCGACACTCTCGATCAGGAAGCGAAGTCGATGGGAACCGCTCCGCCTGTATCCATCGATGGTTTCAACGTGCGATCGAGGATCGAGGATCCAGACACCAATCGCATCATGATCCAGCCGCTCCCTTCCCTCGAAGAGCGGCTGATCATGGATACGTAGTTCGTTCCTGAACCAGAGAAGTCGTCGTACGTGTTTCGCCATCATCGAATTGTTGGACCAATGGGAGCGTGATGGCTCGCTTTTACGAGTACTGGAGGGAATAAAGAATTGAAATGCGATCGAAATGCGGCCAGAATGAACTGATCCGTGAAGAAACCAGATCCATCAGCTCAATTCCAGGATCCCATATGACGGCCATAGGCTCGACAATCCTGCTCCTACTGACGTTCACGACGGCCGACGCCTCGATACTTCTGGATGGGCAATATCCCTTTTCGGGGACGAGTTTCGAGGACTGCCTGTGGACGCCCTACAGTCGATATGCCGACACGGGCGATCCGGATCAGGATCATCAGTTGATGAACAACGAGTTCGAGCCGATCACGGAGTGCTCGGATCCGAGAGTCGAGTGGATTTCGACCGGTGATGAGATCGGCTTCACCGCCTGGTACACCAGCACGGGCGGCGAAGGACTGACCGATCCAGATGGCGACTACTTCGGCATCACCGAGTACACGGGCTATTTCGATTCGTATGTTGATGGTCAACGCGGTTACCAGATGTGCGACACCGATGGAATCGTCGAACTTCGATTCGATACGGTGACGAATCCCGATTCGGACTACTGGGACGTCGGTCTCGATCTATATGCCGTCGATACGGAATGGGAGAATGCGGACTCCATCCGGGTGAGCGTCCTGGTGGATGACGACATCGAATTCGAGATCTTCACCGCCAGTGGAGGCGATATCGAAGCCATCTCCGGAGCGTGGATACCTCTGCAATTCGAACTGACCTCCTTCACCACGGCCAGATTGTCGATCTGGCTGGAATCATCGGTAGACGACGAATGTCTCTTTGTAGACGACATTCGATTCAACAAGATCTGCGAGCCGCTCAACGCGACTTCCGGACGATTTCAGGACTGCAACTCGAACGGCATCGACGACTCATGCGAGATCCGGGTCGACCTCGCGACGGATTGCAATGAAAACGATATTCCCGATTCATGCGACATCAAGAGCGGCCTGCTCATGGATGCGAATCTGGATGGCATCCCCGACCGCTGCGAAGCATGCGCCGCCGATGTCCAGGGTGACGGATCCATCGATGTGAACGATGTGCTGGATGCCATATCGAGCTGGGGAGCCTGTGGCTCGACCCCACCACTCGGAACCGACAGAGGCCTGCTGGATCGAAGGCATCCGGATGATCTGAGAATCATGACCTGGAATCTGGAGAATCTGGATACGACCGCCGCTCCGGAGATCTTCGCCCCCTATTCCAGAGTGCTTCAGGCGATCGATGCCGACGTGATGGTGTTCCAGGAACTCATCTCCGAGGATCCGGAAGTGGAGCTGAGGAACTGGCTCGAGACCTATGTCGGTCCTGGCCCGTGGTACATCCATGCCGGTATCGAGACCACCATCCGGAACATGATCGCCTCGAAGTACGAACTCGATCTGCTGGAGACCCAGACCATTCCTGCACCCGTCAACAGTCCGCGAGGTGCGACCATGGCCCGGGTCGATTGCCCGGACCAGCACTGGAACAGCGACCTCTATCTGATCGGCGTCCATTTCAAGGCATTCGGCGACTGTGATTCCGAACTGAAGCGACAAGGCGCCGCCGACTCGATCACCAATTGGATCGGTGACCTGACCACATCGGGCGGCGAAGTCGATCTGCCCGCGGAGACGCCGATCTTCGTGCTTGGTGACCTGAATTTCTACAGCGAAGGCCATCAACCGGAGCGAACCCTCCTGACCGGCGACATCATCGATGAATCGAGATTCGGATCCGACATCGCCGGCGACTGGGATGGCACCGAACTCGCTGATCTGCGACCGGCTCAGCTCGTGTCTGGTGAGACATGGACACTCTCCGCCAGCAGCTCCTATGCCGCCAGTCGAACTGATCGAATCATCACGACCAATAGCGTTGTCGATGCACGGAACATGTTCGTGTTGAACACCACTGTTCTTCCCGAGGATGTACTCGATCACTACGGACTGCAGACGGACGATACGACTCGTGACATAAGCTCTGATCACCTGCCGGTCGTCCTTGATATCCGTGACCGGGACTATTGCCCGGCTGATGTCGATGGAGATGACATCGTTGGTGTCAACGACATTCTGGCCATCATCGCCAGCTGGGGCCCGTGCCTGTGATATACAGTTCGCTTCGTCACCTCCACAGGACCTGCGTATGCACGGGCTTGTGGTTGTCACTAGACTGAATCGAACCCACGGGCGTGCGAACCCACCACCACATCACCATCCATTTCGACAAGAAGGACCACACACATGCAAGGCTGCTTCTTCGGCTTCGTGAAATTAACAATGATCCTGGGCATCATCTCGGTCATCGCGGCCTTCACTCCCGCCTGCTCCACCACCCCCAAGGCCGAGGATCAGGCCAAGGTCCTCGGCAACAGCCGGGAAGCCATGGACTGGTTCACCAGCAACGTCTCCGGACTCGACAGCCAGCTGAACAGATCGGTCGGCTACATCGTCTATCCCGGCGTCGGGCAATACGGGCTACTGATCGGTGGAGGCAAGTTCGGCCAGGGTGTCGTCTACAACAATCAGAATCAGCAGGTCGGCTGGGCCTACCTGAACGCCGCCTCGGCGGGTCTTCAGGTGGGCGGCCAGGGATTCAAGATGCTCGTTGTCTTCCAGAATGCTTCGACCATGGAGCAGTTCGAGGAGAACAAGCTGACCGGCGATGTCGGCGCGACCATCGTTGCCGCCGATTCGGGCAAGGCCGGCGCGGCATCATTCACCAATGGTGTCGCCGTCTACCAAGGCGCGCAGACAGGACTCATGGCGGGCGCAAGTGTCGGACTCGACTACATGAGATTCGAAGCGGTCAATCCCTGACACCCGACATACAACTCGACGACAAACAGGCCGCTCCCTCGGGAGCGGCCTGTTTCATTTCATGTTCCATATGAACGTCGTGCACATGCGCAGATACTTGCTCATTCACATGAACATCTGATCGGAAACTTACCGTTCGACTTGTTGTATATGCGGCTTATTCTGGGGACAAGCTTTGGCGCGATGTTGACTGTAACAACTCGCTTCGATGTGACAAAGCAGCCAACTCAAGCATAGCTCAACGCAGGACAAATCTTATGCTCAGAAACATGTATATCCTCACACTACTGTCTAGTCTCTCGTTCATCCTCATATCCACGACAGCTCACGGTTCCACAACCGAATTCGTGGACAATGGAAGAGGTCTCGTACCGGTGTATCTGCCATCGGACTACGACGACACCACGCCACTGCCCCTGATCATCTCGCTGCATGGATACAGCGATCCGAACGTTGACGGCTACTTCGACTTCGTCGCGCAGGTCGATGACAAGCAGTTTCTCTACTGCGTTCCCCAGGGAACAAGTGATTTCACCGGCGCGCCTTTCTGGAACGCGACGGACGCCTGCTGCAACTTCTTCGGAAGCAACGTCAATGATTCCGGGTATCTGAGG
>DEYM01000176.1 GCA_002364555.1 Phycisphaerales bacterium UBA3158
TACCGATGTCGTTCATCTTCGCGGCTTTGCGCAACATGGCATCAATTCGATACAGGAAGCCTACGTCCGGGACTTCCTCAACGGTTGTGAAGTCATTGCCGGCTGCCATGGTGATCTCAATGGTGATCAGGTCATCGATGTTCAGGACATCCTGAATCTGATCGGTGTCTGGAATACCCCGGATGAGAACGCCGATCTCGATGAGGATGGTCAGGTCGATGCGGATGATCTCCTCGAGCTGCTCTCCCTCTTCGGATCATCCTGTTGAGCTTGAATTGGCCAGTCTGAGCCTTTGGGATCCCCAAGGGGGTGCCAATCGGGTTTACGCACCGGTCTAGGACTTGCCATCGTGATTCTGGTTGATACTATTGAGACTCAGTCTCAAGCTTGACGCTTGGCTTCCGCCGGGTTGTCCGTATCCATCCATTGGCAAAGGGTCATTTGAACCATGTTCAAGATCGCATCAACCAGATCGTCACATTCCCAGCAGGTGAATTCATCCAGGGGCTCCAGCAACTGGATCATTCTCGGCATCGTCGCCGTGCTGGGGCTGGCAGCTGGCCTCTTCATCAGTCTGAAGTCCTCGCCGGACATGCCGCTGTCGCCTTCGATGGCAGTTGCGGAAGTTGCCCAGACCACTTCGAACACCTCGAAATGTCCGATCACCGGGGCCATTCGAAGTCTGATCGGAGGCTCACCACATCATTCAACGGATGAGGCATCATCGGAAGTCGTTGCGGAGACAACGACCGATGAGATCCATTCGGTTCGGGTCGCCACGTTGCTTCCCTTTGCCGCTGACCAGCTACTTGCCATGGGCATCGAGCCCGTCTGCGTACCTGGCCTCAGAGGTGTGACTCCGGAGTCATGGAACGGTATCGCCACCGTGCAGCTGGATCACAGCGCCGGGCCCAATCTCGAACAGCTCATCGCCGTCGAGCCCGATTTCATCGTGACCGGAAGCACCTATGCCCAGTTCATGCCGCACATCGCTTCCGTGACGGATGCGGAGATCGTGATGATGGACATCGAATCCATCGACAGTGTCTTCGATCACATCAACACGCTTGGAGAGATCTGTTCGCGTCCGCAGGAAAGCCGGCAGATCATCGTCGACATCAAGTCGCGTCTCATGCCTGCAGTCAGCGAGACTCGAGGTGAACCGGTGAAGGTTCTGGCCATCTTCGGCACGCCTCATTCCTTCTTCGCCTTCATGCCCGATACCTATCTGGGCGATCTGATCGCCCACTCCGGCGGTCAGATAGGGCCCGAGGGCCTCGTCTCCCACAAGGTCTACAAGGGATTGGCTCCACTGAGCATGGAGACGGTGGTCGATTTCAACCCTGATCTCCTTCTGGTGCTCTTCCATGGGCCCGAAGACACCTCGCGTGCCATGTTCGAGGGCGACCCTCTCTGGAGTTCGCTGACGGCGGTCAACGAGGATCGAATGTTCTTCCTTGCCGACGACATCTACGCCATGAGGCCCGGTTCCCAGATGGACCTGGCCATGACTCAGGTCAATGGCTACATCAAGGACGTTGAACAGCGACTGCAATGAGCACCTCGCTTTCAGTCACCACCCGGCTCTCCATTCAAAGAGGGGGACGAAAGTGGACAAGGGTCATCCTTGGTTCACTGATCGTCTCGATCCTCGTCGTGATCGGCGTGATCGCTTCGCTTGCGTTTGGGGCGGTCGATATTCCAATTCGTGAAGTCCTGGATGTGATCACCGGTTCCGGAACCAAGGTTCATCGTCAGATCATCTTCGAGGCACGACTTCCACGAGCGATCGCGGCCGTGATGGTCGGTTGCAATCTGGCCGTATCGGGAACACTGCTTCAGGCCGTCACCCGAAACCCGTTGGCCGATCCGGGGCTCATCGGTGTCACGGCCGGGGCTGCCCTGGCGGCGACCATCGTCCTGGCCGTCCTGCCCGGCTACGCATTGCTGCTTCCCGTCTTCGCCTTCGTGGGGGCCATGATCTCGGCCGTCGTGGTCTACACCGTTTCTTGGAGACCCGGAGCGGGATCCTCTCCGATGAGGATGATCCTCGCCGGAGTCGCGGTCAATGCCATTCTCGGTGCCTTCATCGGTCTGCTCATGGTCGCCTTCGCCGATCGCATTCCAGCCATGATGTTCTGGACCTCCGGTTCCTTCAATGGTCGAGGCTGGTCCCATGTCGAAATGCTCTGGCCCTACACCCTTGCTGGTCTGCTCATGGCGTTCTGGTTGCGGTCCAGGCTGGCCGTCATGGAACTGGGTGATGATTCCGCGGTGACGATGGGGGTTCCCGTCGAGACGACACGGTTGCTGGCCTTCGCCGCCGCGGCCCTGCTCGCCGGTTCGGCGGCCAGTGTGGCTGGACTGGTCGGGTTCATCGGCCTCGTCGTGCCTCACTTGATTCGTCTGCTGCTTGGTGGCAACTACGGTCTCATACCTGTCGCCGCCATTGCTGGTGGCGCGTTGCTGCTCTGGTCGGATCTGGTCGCTCGTCTGGCGTTGGCACCAGCCGAGATGCCCGTGGGTGTTGTCACAGGTCTGATCGGTGGCCCTTACTTCATCTATCTGCTGTATCGGGCCAGGTGGTTGCGATGAGTCTCTCGGTACATGATCTGCATGTGAATCTTGGCAACAAGGAGGTGCTCAAGGGCATCGACTTCTCCGTCTCCTCGGGTGAGCGCGTGGTGGTGGTGGGCCCCAACGGATGCGGCAAGTCCACACTGCTTCGTACCATCTCGGGAATCATCAAGCCCGAAGCGGGCGTCGTGAAGCTCGATGACGCATCGCTGTCGTCCCTTCCACGTCGAACTCGAGCCAGAAAACTGGGCTTCCTCGGCCAGTCGGATGTCGCTCCCATGATGACCACCGTCAGGGAACATGTCGGTATCGGACGCCATCCTCATCGTCGTCTCTTCAGGCAGAACATGATCGAGGACGAGCAGGCCATCAGCGACGCGATTCAACTCTGTGAAGTCGATCACCTGATCGATCGTCCGGTCGAGCGGCTCTCGGGAGGCGAACGCCAACGAGTGAGGATCGCCACGCTCCTCGCGCAGGCTCCCTCGATGATGCTTCTGGACGAGCCATTCACCGGATTGGACATCGAGCATCAGTACGCGCTGCTCCATCTCCTCTCCCAGATGCATCAACAGGGGCGTCTGGTGATGGTCGTCCTGCACGATCTCTCGATCGCGATGAGATTCTTCGATCGTGTGCTGGTCATTCACGAGGGGCGATTGGTCGCAGACGGGCCTCCTCATTCGGTCATGACGTCCGATCTGCTTGAGAAGGTGTTCAGGATCAAGGCTACTATCGGGCATGATCTGGACTCGGATCAGCCGCTGGTCGTCTGTCACGGGCAGATCTCAAGAGCCCAAGAACCAATGTCTGCTGGGATTTGATTGCATTGAGACCGTATTTTAATATCATGAGCTCTTCGAAAAACGTTTACTCAGGGGATACTTCCTATGTCAGAGACCACGAACCATCATCACGGTGCACATCAGGCGACCGGTTTCCACAAGAAGCTCAAGGAAGGTACCCAGTCATTGCATGATCAGGCCGAGTCTGGAAACTTCCAGGTTCGAATGGTCAATGGCGAACTGGCTCGTCTCGAGTTCGGGGCATTCCTCGGCCAGATGCGACACGTCCACGCCACGATCGATCCAGCCATGACATCCGCCTCCGAACAGGACGAGCGGGTCGGTGAGATCTTCGAGGACACGCATCTTCGACTGCATCGCATCGATCAGGATCTCCAGGATCTCGACTGCACGGAAGTCGCCGAACCCCTCGCGGCCACATCCGAGTTCGTCGAGTTCGTCTCGAAGGCCTCCGTGGACTGCCCGATCTCGATGATCGGTGTTCTCTACGTCAAGGAAGGTGCCACCAACGGCAACAAGTTCATCGCCAAGAAGCTTCGCGAGACGATGGGTCTCGATGAAGGCAAGGCCATGGGCTATCTCGATCCGCACGGCAAGGATCAGCGTCGCTGCTGGAACGCCTTCAAGGAACAGCTCAACGAGTTGAAGCTGACCGAGCAGGAAGAGGACAAGTGCCTCGAGGTGGCTCAGGAAACCTTCAAGATGGTGATGAACATCTCCAGGCAGATCCCGGTTGCCCACGAACCTGCGACTGTCCAGGCCTGATCGAGCGACCGTCTATCTCAAATCGATGATGCCATGACGCCCTTCGAGCGTCTGGATGGCACTATGCCCATGATGAGCTGCCAGGTGAGCAGCAGCGGAATGAGCACCAGAATCATCATGATGAACATCTTCAGTGTGCCGTTGATCTCCCAGTCCCTGAAGTAGGCCGGAATGAACACGCTCAGGGGAAGATGGGCCAGGTAGATCCAGTAGGACGCATCGACCAGATAGCGGATGACGGGATGATG
This sequence comes from Phycisphaerales bacterium UBA3158, assembly GCA_002364555.1. Lineage (GTDB taxonomy): Bacteria > Planctomycetota > Phycisphaerae > Phycisphaerales > SM1A02 > UBA1668. The sequence continues at coordinate 4,397 of DEYM01000176.1, forward strand.
TCGACGCATGATGCGTTCGGCGATGCCGATGGCGCCCAGGATCAGCAGCCAGTTCGTGATGGCGACCATTGCCTGCGTT
>DEYM01000051.1 GCA_002364555.1 Phycisphaerales bacterium UBA3158
GCCGACATCCGGTTCCGGCTACAAGCCTGGTTATTTCCAGATCAGAGACATCAACGCCCGGCGAATAAACGGCTGGAAGATCCGATACGAGACGGATGCCAATGGAGGCGTGTACGTCAATGCCAAGGGATCCGCCATATCGATGGTCGGCAACCTGACTCGTGAACGAGTGGGCATTCAGGATGCCGCCGTCCATCAATATGGATGGACCATCGAGGACAACCCGGCGATGGGGGAGGATGCCTCCGGTTGGACGCTCCATCCCATTGGTGGTGGTCAAGGATTCAAGTGCGATGGAATTCAACTCTTCGGTTCGCTGCTTGCCTTGCCGCCGATCTCCAACCGAACCGATTCGGATGATGGATACGATGTTCTCGCCGCTCCTTCGATACACATCGGGCGCGCGAAAGGATCGGGTCCTGTCATCCTCCCTGATCGATTGCCTGAATTCGACATGCGCGAGCCTGCTCAGGGTCGTGTTGTCGGTTCATTGATCCACGAACATGGTTCCGGCTACTACCGCCTGCCTTCCATATCCCTGAAGGATTCGAGTGGAACAGGGCTTCGCATGGTTCCGGTCCCAGGTGATGATGGCCGTCGAGTCATCGGCGGCAACCAGCTTCAATTCGAAACGGACCTGTCCTCCTGGCGGCTCTTCGGCGATGGAGACTTCAATGGGGATGGTCATGTTGATCTGCTTCTTCACGATCCGGTCTCCGGGAACGCCTTCTTGATCAATCTTGGACCACACGCTGCGGTGCTGGCTCAGAAAAGTCAGTTGCAGGCGACACCGCTACCGAGCCTCAATCCGTCCTGGCAGATCGGTGGTATCGGCAGAATGGGTCTGAAGAGATCCGGCTGCTGCATACTCTGGCGCAACAACTTGACGGGCCAGAACGTGGTGTGGGTCGTCGATTCCAGTTCAACGGATTCGAGCCGGTGGATCACCGAAGGTTCCTCGTTCCTTCCAACGGTCGTGGATCTGGATTGGTCCATGATCTGTACGAACAACGCCGCCCGAAACATGGGTGATCGGGTCTACTGGATCGATCCCGAGGAGGGCAGTCTGGCCCAGTGGAAGATTGAAATCGATTCCAGTGAGCCATCCGACGAGTGGCTGAAGTCGCCGGACTATCTTCGGGATTCAAATGGCGATCGGATCGTCGGCATGAAGTCGTCGTGGGAAGTAGTGGGTGCTGGAAGCCTGGCTGGTCATCCTCGTTCCGATGGCAGCAATGCCTTTCGTGACCTCCTTCTCTTCGATAGACAATCCGGTCGATCAGCCATCTGGCTGATGGATGCCTCCGGTTCTCAGATAGATGGTTCCGCACCAAATGGAGGTGCTGGATTCGTGACCAGAGAGGGACGGGTCATTTCGGGCGATATCCGAACATGTCGACCGGTTGGAATCGGTCACTATGCCCAGCAGGGTGTCTCCTGGACCAGTACCGATCTAGGCTCTACCCGTACCCAGTGGTTCCCCACGATCGGTTGGTCCCTCCCAGAGGGTGGCCCATGGTTCACCTGGAAGCTGGATCGCGATGTGGACCCCCTGAGAATGGTCGGATCCGAGCTCGAGGGCTCTGGAAAATCGCTGAGGCCATTTCAAGTGGACATCCTCCGATAGGCCTTGATGTGGCCTCTACAGCCCTTCTCAGCGGCTTGATGGGCTTTTAAGAGACCTCTTGAACCGATCCCGGGTTTCCTCCGTATGTACTTCATGGACCTCCCTGGGATGCTCTGAGCAATCAGGCAGAATGATCGGAATCCGGAACCCGTAATCATGGCTTAAAACAACACCTTTGAAGGGTTTCAGCCGATGGTGGGGTATCCTTTACAGGTGGTTCAGAAGGAATTCCGGGGTAAAATCCCGGGCTCTCTTGAAGCTGCGATGGCAGGTATAGGCGACTCAAGGCAACGCATTCGTGAGGTAGTGAATGAACACATGGAATCTGATTGGATGTACGGCAACCAGCCTTCTTCTCGGTGCTTCCGCATTGGGAGGATCGGTCGCGGTTTCAGTCGTTGACCTGGGCTGTGGCACACCCAATTGTGGCCCTGACACCCATGGCGACATCATCAGGCATGATGCTTCAACCGGTGAAATAACACTTCACTACATGACTCAGAGCGGAGTCGATCTGATCGAGTCGGAGTTCACGCTCGATGATCTTGTCATCGAGGATGTCGGCAACGGAAATTATTCAGCCGGCACGATCGTCTTCAACAACACCGGCACCGGTGGAACGGGTGCATCCGCTTCCTATGAGGTTGACGGAAAGCTGTCCGAACTGACCGTTGCCGCCCCTGGAGGCGGTTACGACACCGCTCTGGATGCACTTGATACGCATGGTGTCCACACATTTAAAATCGCCGCTTCACTCCGTAACGACAACGGCACATTTGCAGATGGCGTCGGGGCGACTGGTACGGCATTCGTAGCGCCCTTTCCCGGTGGCAATCCCGACAATTCCAACAGAAGCTGGTTCACAGCCTTCAGTATCGAAAGCCCGGGATTCGGAGGGCCTCCAAACAGCTCCGTCAGGATGGAATTGCAGTCGTTCACCACGTTGACCGACCCGGCTTTGGGCAACATCATCGGTATCACGGATGAAAACGGCGGTCTCACGACCTTCCTGAGAGCAGGCGACATCCCCAACAACGACAGCAATTGGCTCCACGAATCAAGTCAGTCGATTCCGGCGGACAAGGATCCGAATCCGAATCTCTTCTACTTCAATCAGCAGAATACGAATGGATTCGGCGACGCCTTCTTTTCATCAGTCGGTGTTGCGCAGCCTCCGATCTTCTTCAGGGACAACAACGACGGGCTCAGTCAGGTGGAGTTCACCCAGAAGCCCGTGATCAAGTTCTATAGAGCCGGTGAAGTCATGCACGCTTCTCTGGATTCGACAACCGAGGGATTCGCATCCGCACCGGTCTTTCACGAAGCTGGTCTGCAGCCTCCAGTCGAATTCGATGGAAGTACCGGACTCGTCTACGCTCCCAATCACAACAGTTCGGAAGCATCCTTCAGAGT
>DEYM01000133.1:0-8849 GCA_002364555.1 Phycisphaerales bacterium UBA3158
ACACCACGTGTCAGCTATCGCGAAACGATCATGGGTCCAGCCGATGCCGTTCGAGGCAAGTTCGTCAAGCAGAGTGGTGGACGCGGTCAGTTCGGAAACGTCGTGATCAATGTCCGTCCAATGACTCCGGAAGAAGCCAAGGATCAGGAAATCGATCTCAAGAACGGCATTGCCTTCCTCGACAAGATCTCCCAGGGAGTCATTCCCCGCGAATACATTCCTTCCGTGGAGGTTGGCGTGCGTTCGGCTTCGGGCTCCGGGATTCTCGGTGGATATCCGATGGTCAACGTCTGCGTCGAACTGATCGATGGTTCCTATCATGAAGTCGACTCCAGCCAGATCGCATTCGAACAGGCTGGCGCCCTGGCATTCCGCGAGGCATGCACCGAAGCAGGCCTTGCCCTGCTCGAGCCGATCATGAATGTCACCATCACGACACCGGACGAATTCTTCGGTTCACTCACTGGAGACATCGCCAGTCGTCGCGGACAGATCGGTGATTCGGAGATCCGATCGGGTGTCCGAGTGATCTCCGCACAGGTACCGCTGTCAGAGATGTTCGGCTACACGACCGTCCTTCGAGGCCTCACCCAGGGGCGAGCCAGCAGCACCATGGAACCAGCCAATTACCAGATGATGCCTGCCAAGCTTCGAGATGAAGTCCTGGCTCGCTGATATCAATCCATCGCCCCTTCAGGGCATTGAATGAAACTCCAAGCGTGGACCTGTGATAGGGTCCACGCTTGTTTGTTTTATGGAATCATCCCAGCCATGGCAGATCGTGAAACTGATACCCGGCTACTGGATCTGGCAGTTCGATCTGCTGCCAGAGGTCATGGCCATGTGGAACCCAATCCAATGGTCGGCTGTGTGATCAGCGATGCCGCCGGAACGATTCTGGCAGCCGCTCATCATGAGAGATTCGGTGAGCCACACGCGGAAGTCCTTGCCATTGCCAAGGCCGGTGCATCCGCCCGCGACGCCATCGTCCATGTGACACTGGAACCGTGCAACCATCATGGAAAGACGCCGCCCTGCGTCGATGCGCTCGTCGATGCAGGTGTTCGGGAAGTCGTCATCGGAGCCAGAGATCCCAACCCACAGGCCTCCGGTGGAATGGAAAGACTTCGCGAGGCGGGAATCGCGGCTCGTTGCGTGGATCATCCCGGCTCGATGTCGCTGCTCCGGCCGTTTCAAACGAGGCTCGAGCGAACAAGACCATGGATCACCCTCAAGTGGGCCCAGACACTGGATGGGAACATCGCAACCAGAACCGGTGAGAGCAAGTGGATCAGCAGTCCACGTAGTCGTCGGATGGTCCATCGTGAGAGAGGGCGCGTCGACGCCATCATGACCGGCATCGGAACCGTGCTGATGGACAACCCGAGATTGACCGCAAGGGATGTGAGGATCAGACGAATCGCCAAGCGAATCGTCATCGATCGCTCCTTGAAGACGCCTCTGGACGGCGAACTCGTACGGACCATCGGGAAGGCTCCACTTCTGATCGTGACCGAACGAACCGAGCTGGAAACGGAGAAGGCCAGCATGCTCAAGTCGCATGGTGTCCATCTGATGGGACGAGACTCGATCGAAGGCCGATTCGATCTACCGTCGCTGTTCAACGATCTCCATCTCGAACATGACATCTCGACCGTTCTCGTGGAAGCCGGAACTGGACTGATGAGCAGCCTCCTGAGATCCAACTGCGTCGATGAACTGGCCATCTTCACAGCCCCAAGAACAATGGAGGACCCAGAGGGCTATCCGCCTCTGGATCCGGATCTGATGGAGAAGATGGCGTCGACTCTCGATTCATGTGGCAGAAGCTATCGTCGGGAACAGGATCAGCTGGTCCTGTGCGAAGTCGGCGTCTGATCGATCAGGGCGACTGTCGTCGCAGACCCCAATCCCTCTCGACGAGCGGGACGTTCAGCAAGGTCGGGTGAATCCTGATCACACCATCGCCATTCTCCAGCCCCCATCGAAGTCCATCCTCCGGAGTCTCACGGAGTACCCGAACGGTATCCAGGGGTCTCTGGTCGTACCCCACCAGCGTGATGGTGCCTACTTCGAGATTGCGAGGATACTCGTCCATGATGGCGACTTCGGAACCGGGAATATCCGTCAGGAGCTCGATCAGTGCCTCCACTCGATCCGCAGGGACCTCGACATCATCATGGGATGTGGCCAACCAGCGATCGAGATCTCGCTCGAGTGCGATCTCCTGTCCGGGCGAGCGAATGATGATGGATTTCACGCTCGAGGACGAGATGCCGGTTGCTCTGGGGTCCACGAGACGGATGGGATCCTCGAGAATGGCGGCCAGGATCCTGGCCTCTATCCTCATGACCGATGGGATACCCTCGATCATGGCGTATCTGTCCTGGGTTCTGCCACCGACACGATCACCGATCATGAGCTTTCGCGAGCGACCATCCTTCTCGACGATCTCGACCAGGGCCAGAGGATCATCCAGACCGAATGCGGACAGTGACTCCGGTTGATCAAGCATCACGCCCATCGCGTTGGCCCGGGCCAGTTCAACCACGTAGGTGCCCATGGCCTCCTCGTCCGTTCGCGTCTTCATGGGCGACTCGAATGTCCATTTGCGACCGGATCGCTCCAGAACCAGTTCCTGATCACCCACCACTCTTCTGATGCGGCGTCCCTCGATGTCGAAGCCCGGGAAGAGCAGAGGTTCACGCCATGTGGTCGGATCCGAATCCAGTACGGAGGAATGAAGCGACTGGTTGATCACCAGCACGACGGGATCATCATCCAGCTGCAGATAGCCGCGACCGGCCACGCCACGTCTTCCGAATCGGAATCCACGACTTCCTCCATCCCAGCCAAAGGTCATCATGGCCTCGGGAGAATCGAGATTGAGGGATTCAAGTGACAGATCATCGTTGGGAACGAAACGATCGACAACCTGCAGATCAACGGCACGCTCCGCGACAGCCATCAGATTGCGTCCCTCGATCGGTGCCCTGAAGGGCTCCAGCTGCCACCACTCGTCTCCTTCACGGGCGAACAGCCAGTGTTCATCTCCACGCGTCAGTTCGATTCTGTTGAACTCGGGGATCGGGAAGGTCTCCCGATCAAGAAGCGGGCCACTCAGGCCGGCTTTGGGCGAGTCGTCTGCAAGGTCCATGCTCAGGAATGCGACTGCACCCAGAACAACGGCCATCACCACCATCATCATGGTTTCTTTCCAGGCCATGTCAGCTACGCCTCACGATCCAGACACCAATCCCGACCACTGCGATGACGCCGGGAATACCCAGCAGGAGAATCCACGACCAGACGCTGCGAGTTCCATCTGAAATACTGCCCAATCTGGCCACTTCCTGACTCAAGGGTCCCGGTGCGATGCGTTCATCCAGTCCACAGAGCCAGGAGGCACCGGAAAGCAGCAGTTCGTGATTACCCGGATAGAGCAGTGCATATCGCTCACCTCCGGCGGGCATGACCATGTCCGCCACGTAGTTGAGCATCCATCCTCCGGATCCGACGACCAGGACACGTTGCCGGCTGCCATCCAGTGGCGAGTTTCGTTCAACGAGACCCACCAGTGGAATCGGTTCACTCTGAGCAGGCTGATCATCCCTCGCCGCAACCTGTTCCTGCCGAGGCGACCATTCCGATTCGATCCATCTTCGATCCGAAGGTGGAACGGTCGCGATCAGCTCGACGATCGATGGCGTGGCGGCCGTATCTCGTGCCAGCGGAACGGCCAGTGGCAATGCCAGTGATTGACCATGCAGTGCCGCCGCGATTGGATTCGGTTCCGTGAACTCCGTGAGAACCTGAACCATCTGGACCTGCATCTCTCCATCGGCGCCTCGTGAGGATTCACAAAGAACCTCACCGGAGCGGACATCGATCCCAAGTGGGCTGACGAGTTGCGACCACGGATCACGCTGTCCATAGCGTGGCAGGAGGCTCGGATACAGACTCAGAAGAACGGATTCCCCCTGCGCAATCAGATCCGAGGTGACACTCAACAGCTTCTGCTCCCCTTCGGAGGGCTTCAATCCTGTTCGACGAGCCGGTGCAACGATGATCCAGCAGACGGGAGAGTCCGCTGTGACGAGTGGCTTGTCGTCTGTCGAAACCGACCATTCGAGTACATCCATCCTGGCCGCTTCCAGCATGGCGGTGGCACCTGAAACATCTATGTTCTGCGAATCCTTCTGCAGGATCGAAGACTCTCTGTCATGGACGAATATCACAACGGGCTCGAGCCCATCCACCAGTGATCGAATGGCGGCCGAGAGCAGTTGTTCACCACGGAATCGCCGATCGAACGTGACCCGCTCGCTTGAACCCGTGACCATCCCCGAGAACAACTGACCAGCGGGTACCACCGCCGCCCGATCCGGGCTGAGAATGATGGCTGCCTCGCCTGACTGGAGATGCCGACTGATCAGTGACAGTTCCATCTCGGGAAGTCTCTTGAGTCTGTCGGCTGCAATGGAGAGTCTGGAGGCTTCTACAAGACAATCCTCGCTCAATGCCGCCGCCTTGACGTCGCCGACGTTCTCGAGCATTCGAGCCGTGTCATCGAGCTCCTCCGCCCACTGCGTGAGTCCCTGCATGAGAATGGCCGAAGCTCTGACGAAGTCCGGCAATGGACGAGCGTCATCGACTCGCAGCGTCTTCTCGACCTCCTTGAGCACCAGTTTTCCCTGGCCGGCAAGTAGCGAGAGGGCACCTGCTCGAGTCGACAGATCCGCTGCTGTCGAATCCGAAGTCGTGGCGCTGATGTCTCCCATGTTGCCCGCGTTGTCAGCCGCAAATTGAATCAACTGGGAGAACTCCCCCATCGCCGTCGATACGGCGGTTTCATAGAGATCTATCTCATCGCGATATCTGGCCTGAAGTTCCAGCAGCAGACTCTCGTAGTTCCGCAGGGATTCCGGCCTAGTGGGATCGATCCTCTGTACCTCGAGCACATCATTGGTCTGATTGAATCTCGACAGGACTTCATCGACCTGTCTGACTGTGGCCGGATCCGCCTGGGACTCGACAAGCACGATCGCCACCCGCCACTGGCCTTCCAGATCCTCCAGAAGATCGGTTGTCTGCTTGCTGAGGGAATACGACCGTGACTTGGTCGCATCGAATCGCCATCTGAGATCGGGACTGTTGGCGATGATCGAAACAGCCACCGTGGAGACGATGGCCCCGAGCATGAACAGGATGGTCGAGATGATCGCGGAACGACCCGTCATCAACGTCTTCTCCCTAATTCAAGAATCGCCGTGGAGATCATCAGAAACATGAGGATTCCAGCCAGGAAGTAGATGATGTTGGCCGTGTCTATCAATCCAGACGTGAAGTCCTGCAGACGACTGTAGGGTTCGATGGCAAACAGGATGTCTGCCAGTCCCGGACCCAGAAGGTCCGCCCCAACACGAGCAAGTCCCACCAGAATCCAGAAGAACACGGTCAGAAGAAAGGCGATCGTCTGGGAGCCCGCGATCGTGGAAGCGACTATCCCGCTGGCCAGATACAAGCCCCCCACACAGGCGACGCCGAGGTAGCCGCTGAATATCTCACCCGGATCGGGGCGGCCATAGACCTCCAGAAGCACGACACAGGGCATCGTCAGCAGCAGCAGCACGATGAGAAAACCGAACGACGCGATGTACTTTCCGGCAACGATCCCCCACATGCTCGGAGGTGCCGCCACCAGCAGCTCCCATGTACCCTGCCGACGTTCCTCGCAGATGCTTCTCATCGTCAGGGCAGGACAGATGAACAGCAGCAGCAAGGCATCGAAATCGAGCAGAGTGCTCATGCTGGCGGGCTGGCCCGGCAGGAAGACCTGTCTCATGAAGACGATTCCGGATATCAGAGCGAACAAGGCGGCAACGACATAGCCCGAAGGCGAATAGAACAGCGCCCGAAAGTCACGTTGCGCGATGGTCAGCAACCCTCTCATGCGGTTCGCTCCACGCGTTCGACTTCGGAGTTCGCCAGAAGCGAACGAAACACCTCCTCGAGACCGTGAAGCCGCGAGTGCATTTCACGAACCTGGCCACCCTTTGAAACGATCGAGGCAACGATCGAGGACCGGGGATCCCGACCTGGCTCGAATTCGACCACAAGTCGCCTCCATGACCCCTCCTGGGAACGTCGCTGAACTCTGGTGACGCCAGCGACAGCCAGAATCAGCTGATCGGCTGTTTCCAGATCCGTTTCCAGATCACAACAGGAAACAGCACCACCGCGAATCTCCTCTATCGAACCACTTGTGAGAATCTTCCCGCCCGCGATCATGACGATCGAATCGCAGACCGCTTCCACTTCCGGAAGAATATGGGTCGAGAGAAGTATGGCTCGATCCCGGGCAAGTGATCTGATCAGGGATCGAATCATGTCGATCTGAGTTGGATCCAGCCCCGATGTCGGCTCATCGAGTATCAGGACCTTCGGGTCATGCAGAAGCGCGGCAGCAAGTGCCACACGCTGCCGGTAGCCCTTTGACAACTGGCCAACGATTCTCCCATGCACCTTTTCCAGCCCGCATTGATCGACGACTCGATCGATCGAGGTCCTGGGGGTGGAAACGCCATACAGATCCGAACGGAATCGAAGATATTCACGCACTCTCATCTCCGGATACACCGGTGCGGATTCCGGAAGGTATCCAACGAGCTCCCTGGCACGCTCAGGATGAGTCGTGACATCGATATCGTGTATCCAGGCGTGCCCGCTTGATGGGGTCAGAACACCACAGAGCATCCGCATCGTGGTCGTCTTGCCCGCGCCATTGGGGCCTAGAAAACCGGTCACGCTCCCCTTGGAGACCTCGAGATTGACCCGATCGACCGCCAAAAGGTCACCAAACCGCCTTGTCAGATCTTCAGCTCGGATCATCGAACGCTTTCGTGGAATGGAACTTGAAGGGGTCGAATCATCAGATGTTGTTCTCGGATCGTCTTTTTGATGACAAATGAGGATTCATGGACTTGTTTGCCGATTGTAAAGGCATCCTTGGGATCCGGTCGATCCCGCTGCACGGATGGTACTGATGGTAACCGGTATACAGAACTTGCCGTCGGTCGGAAAAGGTATAGGCTTCCAGTAGGAAGCACGTTTCAGGGGGCTGCCAATGGGGTGGACCGATTCACGATTCTTCATCGTCGTACCCGAGGGTATGACCAACACCAGCGATGAGCGGGTCGTGATCACCTCGGATATGGCCTCCGCTCGCCTGTCGTGCGACCATGCCCAGGGCGATCTGATCCTGGACCTCTCGGACAATCTGCCAATCAATCTCCTTCGACACGTCGGCCATGCCATGGTCCTGATTGACGAAGGCGGTCTGGTCCAATGGGGTGATCAGCGTTTTCAGGATTTTCCGGATTCCATCCGGGAGTCGATCACCCAGGGCCTGCAGCAGGATGCCAGTCAGTCCACCATTCAGGATGGAGCCGTCACGGTGGAAGGTCGCTCCTTCTATCGATTGACCGCTCGCCCCGAATCGGCCAGTCAGGCGTTGGTGGTTCTCATCGAGATCACATGGATGCAGCAACAGAGGGATCGAAGAGCGGCTCTCCGATCGGCTGGTCTGGCGATTCGCGACCTCGATCGAAAGATCGTCTCCGATCTCACCGTTGCGGATCGTCTTCGCATGCTCGAAGGCAGGATCATCAACTGCATCCACGAGGAACTGTCATTCGACAACTTCGAAATCCGCCTGCTCGATCAGACCACCCAGAAGCTCGAGCTGGTCATTGCCAAGAACCTCACACCGCTGAAGATCGGGGAGGTCATCCATCGTGGTGAAGAGGGCAACGGGATCTCGGGATGGGTAGCGGCCACTGGAAACGCCTACATCTGTCCGGATGTCGCCTCCGACCCACGCTACAGGGAAGGCCTTGACGATGCCGCCAGCTCGCTCACCGTTCCCCTGAAGATGCAGGACCAGGTCATTGGTGTACTGAATGTGGAATCACTCTCGGCGAACGCCTTCGATCAGGATGATCTCGAGCTGGCAGAAATACTGGCCCACTACATCGCGGATGCCATGCACATGCTGGACCTGCTTGTCGTCGAACGTTTCACGACCAGAGAACAGGCCACCAGAAGCGTCCTGAGTGAACTCGATGCACCGTTCGACGAGCTCAATGAGATCTCCAAGGCACTCCGTGGAATCAACTCCGACGAACCGGCTTTCCAGGAGATCGTCGATCGACTGGTGAACGCCGCCTCGAGCATGAAATCAAGAGTGGAAGCATGCATGAGTGGTCCACGCTCGATTCTGGATGCCGAACATGAACTGCAACGTCTGCAGATCGACGAGCAGCTCTCGGGCCTGCATGTCCTGGTCACCGACGATGAGCCTCGTATCCGCGAGGAGATGTTCCGGATTCTCTCCCAGGTCGGCTGCCGGGTGACACTCTGTGAAAATGGTCGTGACGCGATCGATGCCCTCAGGCAACTGGATCGGGGCGAGGGCACACTCGATCTGGTGGTGACGGACATCAAGCTGCCTGACCTGACCGGGTACGAAGTTTTTTCCGGGGCACGATCCTCGTTTCCAGAGGTTCCCGTGATCCTGATGACGGGCTTCGGCTACGACCCGAGCCATTCGATCGTACGAGCCTCGCAGGAAGGCGTGTCAGCGGTGTTGTTCAAACCCTTCCGGACCGGACAGCTGCTTGATGCAATCAAGAGCGCCTTGCAGTTCACGATTTCGGAGGATTGAACAGCGCCTTCAGCAGACGTTGATCGCGGAATTCATCCTGTTCGATACTGACAGATTCCACCGATTCCATACCGCCGACCATTTCCAGAAGCGTCTGCGACTGCGATGGATCGATCTCCAGCAC
>DEYM01000133.1:9260-15084 GCA_002364555.1 Phycisphaerales bacterium UBA3158
CGCAATGCCGATGCCGGCTCATGATCGCGGACATTGGAATCAAGGGCACTCCAGTCCGCATCCGGAATGTATGGAAGATTGGCACAGATGACATCGAAGGGTGAATCATCACGCAGTGGATCAAGAAGCGAACCGCTGCGAAACTCGATTCGGTCGGCAACCCCGTGTTCATCGGCATTGAAGCGAGCGAGCTCAAGAGCCCCACCGACGATGTCCGTTGCCACGAGAGTGGACGTCGGGATCTGTCTGGCGAGGGTGATGGCGATGCAGCCCGAACCGGTTCCGACATCGGCGATCCGCAGATCGGGCTGCCCCTCCGGGATGCCGGCTGTTCCTCGATGCCAATCAAGGACGATCTGAACCAGGGATTCCGTGGCAGTCCTGGGAATCAGCGTCGAGGCGTCGACCTTGAAGGACCGGCCGAAGAAATCGGCCCTCCCAACCAGATGCTGAACTGGTTCGTGGGATGCGGCTCTGGAAACCAATCCTCGAAGCCGATCTCGTTCGGATGCCGTTGCGGGTCTTTCTGGATCGGTATACAGATCGATATCGGTCCCCCCGACCACATGAACCAAAAGCATTCTGGCCACCAGGGTCGGGTTATGTACCTGCTGCCGCTCGAGATGGCGAGTAATCCACTCGAGAAGGCGACGTGTCGTCCAGGCATCATCACTGATTGGCTTCACTTCATGCACGTTCCCATTGTACTGTTCAATGATGAACAGTCTTGGATGCGCCGATACAATGAATCTGTCTGATGACGTCCTCTGTCGAACCTGGAGATCATGTTCATGCGTGTCTTGATGCTTGGATGGGAGTTCCCTCCGTTCATCACGGGTGGGCTGGGAACAGCCTGCTACGGCCTCACGCGTGCACTGGACGATCAGGGAGTCGAGGTCCTGTTCGTCCTCCCCGGAAGGACGGATCCCGAAGCGGTCAGTCATCTACGGCTGGTCAGCCCGGATATGCAGACCTCCAAGCCCGAAAACACTCCGGTTTCCGATCCCCCTGTCGTGGAGGAGATCGTCGAGAACAGCCCTCGACCCGAGCCTGCGGAAGATGTCCTTCTTCCCGATCAACATCAGGAGGGCGAGTGGAGAGCATTCCAGAACACGCGATTTGTCCGAATTCCCACGCCATTGACCAATCCATATCAGCGGTCGGCCGAGGATCAGGTGGTCGGGCTCCAGGGCATGGAGTATCTCCAGGAACCCGGCACGGTGATTCCCGGAAAACGAATCCCGGGGATCCCCGTCGAACCTGAAGCCACGGTTCAAAAGCGCATCGTCGATGGAAATCTGGAATTGTCCGATCTCGAACTCGAGGAATCAGATCCCCCTCCCGCCTCCTCGGGCGAAGGCGACTACGGGGGCAATCTGATGGATCAGGTCGAAGCCTATGCTCGATTCGCGACCAAGGCCGCCGAGAAGGAGAACTTCGATGTCATACATGCGCATGACTGGATGACTTTCCCAGCTGGTCTCATGCTCGCCAGACGAACAGGCAGACCCCTGGTCGTTCATGTCCATTCGACTGAATTCGATCGGTCCGGTGAGAACGTCAATCAGCAGGTCTATGACATCGAGAGACGAGGCATGCAAGGGGCGATCAAGGTGATCACCGTGAGCCGGCTCACCAAGAACATCGTGACGAATCGCTATGGAGTCGCTCCGAACAAGGTCTCCGTCGTCTACAACGGCATCAACCTCGATCCGGTGGCCAGTGGAATGATGCCGATCGGAAGGCGGGAGAAGATCGTGCTCTACATGGGTAGGATCACGTTCCAGAAGGGTCCTGAATACTTCATTCGATCGGCGGCCAGAGTCCTCCAGGTCATGAAGAACGTACGTTTCGTGATCGCCGGTTCCGGCGACATGTATAAACGCTGCATTGAACTGGCAGCCGAGCTGGGGATCGGACACAAGATCCTCTTCACGGGCTTTCTTCGAGGTAAGGACATCGATCGTGTGTTCTCGATGGCCAATCTCTATGTCATGCCCTCGGTTTCGGAACCATTCGGCATTGCACCCCTGGAAGCGCTCAGCCATGATGTCCCGGCACTGATCTCCAAATCCTCGGGTGTCAGCGAGGTCCTCACGCACGCCCTGAAAGTCGACTTCTGGGACACGGAGGCGATGGCCGACAAGATCGTGGCCGTCCTGAAGCATCCCCCCTTGAGCCAGACTCTTCGACGTCATGCCGCCATAGAGGTCCGCCAATTGACCTGGCAGGGGGCCGCGGCCAATTGCCGACGCGTCTACGAGGAAGCCATTGAATCCCTCGGGATGCCGATACCAGCCTCCTGATCCATCGAAAGATCGCCTTGGACGGGTATACTCAGACACTCTCCAGTGATCGCCCCCCCCATTCGAGGACATCAGGACCATGTCGATCTTCAAGCGTAAAAAACGCGCCTCTGCCGAGGTCGCTTCTTCTACCCATCATGGACAGGGCTATCACGATGAGTCCCTCGAGCAGCGCATCCTCGAGATAGGCGCCGGACTGCTGGCCGATGCCCAGCAGGAACGCAGCGGCGTTCTCTCATCTGCTTTCTGGTCGGACAAACTGATGAACTGGGCCATGAAGGACGAGGGGTTCAAGGTTCAGCTCTTCCGATTCATCGATACCTTTCCAACGCTCAAGACACCTGCACAGGTGCATTCACATCTGATGGATTATCTCGAGCAGCCGGGAGTCACCCTGCCTTCTGGCATGGGGATGGGTCTCAAGGCTGGCGGCATCATGAAGAAGACGCTGACCAAGACCATCAGCTCCCAGATCGAATCGATGGCCGGCCGTTTCATCGCCGGCACCGATGCCGAATCGGCACTCCCCCAGATCAAAGCGCTCTGGAATCAGAACATGGCCTTCTCGGTGGATCTGCTGGGCGAAGCATGTGTCAGTGACGAGGAAGCCGCTGCCTATCAGGCCCGCTACATGGATCTGGTAGAACATCTCCCCGAGCAGGTGGCCGCGTGGCCGGCGAATGCCGTCCTCGACCAGGATCATCTTGGCCCGATTCCCCGCACCAATGTCTCCATCAAGATCAGCTCTCTCTACGCGAGAACGGATCCGATCGATCTCAAGGGTTCACTCGACGGTCTCGTGGAATCACTCGCCCCGATTCTCGTCTCCGCTGGTCGCAACAACGTTCTGGTCAACTTCGACATGGAACACGAGGCGCTGAAGGATCTGACACTCGAGCTCTTCATGCGTTGCTGCGAGGAATTCGATTTCACCGCAGGGCTCGCCATGCAGGCCTATCTCCGCTCGGGAGACGATGATGCCAGACGAATCATCGAATGGTCCAGAAAAGCCGGCAAGCAGGTCACGGTCAGACTGGTGAAGGGCGCCTACTGGGATGAAGAGACCATACGCGCCGAGATGGAGGGCTGGCCGATACCGGTCTGGAGTCGCAAGTCCGATACCGATGCCTGCTTCGAGCGAATGGCGGATCAGTTCCTCCGTCAGGTACCACGGTCGGCTGATGAAGGTGGCGTGAAACTGGCCGTTGGCTCCCACAATCTGCGGTCGATTGCCTGCTGCCTGGCGATCGCCGAACGTGAATCCCTGCCGACGGAGGCGATCGAGTTCCAGATGCTCCATGGCATGGCCGATGGCATGAAGGCCGTCATGACCAGACGTGGACACAGACTTCGGGAGTATGTCCCGGTCGGGGAGATGATTCCCGGCATGGCCTATCTCGTCAGACGCCTGCTCGAGAACACCTCGAACGAATCGTGGCTGCGAGGCAGTCATGACGATGAATTGTCCGCGGATGTCCTCATGGAATCACCGCACAAATCATTCGATGAGGATCCCGGCGTCGATCGGATCGCCAATCAGGCCGATCGTCATGCGCTTTCCAGCACCCATTCGGACATCGCGGGAGGGAAGCCGTTCTTCACCGAACCACTCCGTGATTTCTCCCATGCGGCCATACGCGATCAGTTCGACGAGGCCATCCAATCCTCGAAGGTCCCACAGGTCGCCAACGACGGCTCGATCGAGGATGCCGACAAGGCGATGGAACAGGCGGTCAAGGCCTTCCCGGACTGGCGAGCGCAGGATCCGGCACGCCGATCGATGATGCTCATGGAGGCCGCCTCCAGAATGCGACTGCGTCGAGACGAGCTGTCCGGCATCATCATTCGAGAATCCGGCAAGGTCTGGAGAGAAGCGGATGCGGACGTCTGCGAGGCGATCGACTTCTGCGAATACTACGCACGCGAAGCGATGACTCTCTTCGAACACAATCGGCTTGGAAGCTTCGTGGGCGAGCATGACTCGGAGTTCCATGAACCAAGGGGTGTCGCGGTCGTCATCAGTCCATGGAATTTCCCGTTGGCAATCGCCTGCGGCATGACCGTCGCGGCGCTCGTGACAGGCAACACGGTCATCCTCAAGCCGGCCGAACAGACTCCGGGCATCGCCAAGGTGCTCGTCGATATCCTGCATCAGGCCGGCATTCCCAAGCAGGTTCTGCAATTCCTCCCCGGACAGGGTGAACTGGTCGGCGCCCATCTCGTGCGTGACCCCCGGACTTCCATGATCGCCTTCACCGGCTCCAAGGCGGTCGGTCTCGACATCGTCTCGGCAGCTGGCACGACGCCGCAGTCCCAGCCGTTCGTCAAGCAGGTCGTCTGTGAAATGGGTGGCAAGAACGCGATCATCATCGATGCCTCCGCGGATCTCGATGAAGCCGTCCTGGCTGTTCGACAGAGCGCCTTTGGTTTTCAGGGCCAGAAATGCTCGGCCTGCAGTCGTGTCATCGTCGTGGAATCGGCCGCCGAGACCTTCGCTCATCGGCTCGAGGAATCGATTCGTTCACTGACCATCGGCGACCCGCTCGAACCGGGGACCGACATCGGCCCCGTGATCGATCAGGAATCCGCCGACAAGATCAGGTCCTACATCGAGATCGGCAAGCAGGAGGGTAAACTTGCGGTGGGCCTCACCGTTCCCGAGGGTCTGGAAGCGAAGGTCGGAAAATCCTTCATTGCCCCCCACTTCTTCACCGGCATCAAGCCCACCGATCGACTCGCTCGCGAGGAGATCTTCGGTCCGGTTCTGGCGATGATCGTCGTCAAGGATCTCGAGGAGGCGCTCGAAGTCGCCAACAGCACGGAATACAAGCTCACCGGCGGAATCTTCAGTCGCATGCCTTCCCACATCGAGCGAGCCAGACATGACTACCGGGTGGGCAACCTGTACATCAACAGGAACTGCACCGGCGCATTGGTCGGAAGACAGCCGTTCGGCGGCTTTGGCATGTCGGGCATCGGCTCGAAGGCCGGTGGGCGTGCGTATCTGGAGCAGTTCGTGGTTCCACGCGTCGTCTGCGAGAACACGATGCGTCGAGGCTTCGCGCCGGGACTCTGATTCCATGCCGGATCAGCGTTCGATCGCTCGATACCCAATGGCCTCGATGGCATCCGGAAGTTCGACCCGTTCGTGTCCGTCGATGTCGGCTATTGTTCGAGCGACTCTTCTGAGACGGTTCCATGCTCGGGCACTCATTCCGAGTTCCTGGATGGACTCCTCGAGAAAATCCAGCGCCTCGGTCTTGAATCCGGCGATCGAATCAAGCGAGCCGCCATCGAGCATGCCATTGAGCCTGTCACCCTGGCGTTCCCTCATCCGCACACGTGCGGACTTCACCATCAGGGCAAGGTCATCCGTCGACAAGCCCGGATTGGCACGACGCAGATGTCCGATGGACACCTTTGGAACCTCGACGTGCAGGTCTATTCGATCAAGCAGCGGCGCCGAGAGTCTTCTCAGGGCATCATCCCTGCTGCGGCCGTTCGATCGGCCATCTCTG
>DEYM01000076.1 GCA_002364555.1 Phycisphaerales bacterium UBA3158
GACCATCTGGTGAGCAGAATCCTGGATCTCGAGACGGGTCTTGAGAGCAGGAATTCCGCCGTCTTCTGATCGGCATCGCGAGCCACGACCCCACTGGTCAGAAAGGCGGCCGCCGCCAGACCGAAGAGGCTGCAGCCCTTGAACCACTGCTGCACGGCGAGATACGGCCAATAGCCGGCGACCTCGACGGAGTCCATGAGTCTCTGCAGCGATTCGAATGGAACCAGCTTGGCGATGGCGGGCATGTTGTCCCGGAATTTGGGCCAGTACAGAATGGCGGCGATCAGAGCCGCTTCCAGGATCGCGACGTATCCAAGCAGGATCCACCAACCGTCTCGCAACCAATGCCTGAGGAGCGTCATGACTCGGGCTCGCTTTGATGCTCATAGAGTCGTTCAAAGAGATCCTCGAGATTGCTGCTGTCGTCCTTGATGCTGGCCAGCGGAAGTTGCGACAGCTGCTTGGTGACGTCCTCGAGCGACATGTCGAAACCGACCTGCCAGTTCACGCCTTCTCCTGTCCACGAGAGCCCGCCGCCAACTGGAAGCGAGTTCGCATCCATGGGTGTCCGCAGCTGGACATGGAGTCGACCGGGCACTCCGGACAGCAGCTCTTCCACAGGGCCATCCCGAAGAACCTTTCCGCGATGCAGGAAAGTGACCTGGCTGCAGAGCCGTTGGGTGCTGAAGAGATCATGTGACGACAGGAATAGAGTCCGTCCCTTGCGACATTCATCCCTGAACAGCTCCTCGACGATTCGACGGGCTTCCGGATCAAGCGCTTCCATCGGCTCGTCCATGACCATGACGGGGGCATTGCAGGCGATCGCCTGGGCAAGAATGACCTTGCGTTTCATGCCATGACTCAAGGCACCCACCTTGCGATCATGTGGAATGCCAAGATCGTCGAGCAGCGACTTGCCTCGCTCCAGATCGGAATCGGGGTGATATCGAATGGCGAAGTCGAGAAGCTCGACCGCTCGCATCCGGTGATACAAGGATGTCTCGGCAGGGGCGTAGCCGACTCGTCGTCTGACCTCCAGGGCATTTCGACGCGCATCCACGCCATCGATCTCGAGATCCCCCGAGTCCGGATGAACCACGCCGACCAGACACTTGAGAAAAGTCGATTTTCCCGCTCCGTTGGGTCCGACGAATCCATGGATGGTGCCCGGCTTCACATCAAGGGAGACTCCCCTGAGAACCGTTGTGCGGCCATAGGCCTTCTTGATGTCTCTGGCTCGGATCATTCCGGTGCAGGATACGCTACAAGCGGGTCTGTAGGATTCTTTTCATGAGTAGTGATGACCATCGTTGCCAGTGGTGCGGAACCGATCCCCAGTACGTGGCCTATCACGACGAGGAATGGGGTGTGGCGATCCGTGACGACACCGATCTGTTCGTGAAGCTCACGCTGGACACCTTCCAGTCGGGATTGTCCTGGCTGGTGGTTCTGAGAAAACGATCGGCCATCCTGGAGGTCATGGATGGGCTCGAGCCCGGGAATCTGGTGAGATGGAATGCCGCCAGAATCGAAGCGGCGATGGGCGACGCCCGAATCATCAGGAATCGTGCCAAGATCGAGTCTGCGGTCCACAATGCCGGTGTCGTGATCGATCTGGCCAATGCCGGTCGGCCGCTTTCGACCATTCTGTGGGATCACGTGGATGGACAGACGCTGGTGAACCATTGGGAGCGTTCGGCGGAGGTCCCCGATCTGACATCGGAATCAACCAGCATGGCCAGGGAACTCAAGTCACTCGGATTCAAGTGGACCGGCCCGACGGTCTGCTATGCATTCATGCAGGCGGTTGGAATGGTGAACGATCATCTGACGAGCTGTTTTCGACATGCCGCCTGTGGACGGAATCAGTCCTGATCCTGTCCGGCAACCGCAGCGGCATGCGCCTCCCTGGCTCTGTTGAGCAGAGTCCCGTCGTGATTCGGATCAGTGAGACTGTCGAGGAAGATGCCCGCCTCCTGAAGGCGACCATTCTCGACCAGCGAGAGCACCAGCATGGACCCTGCCGTCGGATGTCTGGGATTCTTCTGCGCCATTGCACGGAGCATGTCCTCGTTGTCCTTCCAGAGCTGATTCGCCTGGATCAGATTGCACGCCATGAGAACAGGTGTCGGTTGATCCGGATTGGTCTTCCATGCGGCCCGACAGGAATTGATCGCCTCAAGCTGACGATTCAGGAGGATCAGCGCACGGATGTTGACGAAGTAGGCGTTGAGATCGGTGCCATCGATCTCGAGAAGCTTCTCCGAGGTCTCCAATGCCTGAGCCGCCCTCGTCATGTCCTGTCTTTGATTGGCGATCTCCAGTTGCGCATTGGCCTTGGCGATGAGAAGCGCTGAATCATCCGGGGCTTGCGTCAGCAGATCTCCGAGAATGGCATCGGCCTCCTCGGGAGAACCAGCTTGCAGCAGGCATCCGGCCTTCTGGAGTCGAGTGTCTCTGGTGGGTTGTTCGTATCGTGCCAACTCATCCAGGAAACGCAGCGCCACTTCCCATTTCTGTTGCTGTATGGCGGCGGCGATTCTCATCTTGAGACTGGGCAGGTCATAGCGCATCTGCATCAGTTCAATGGTCCAGCTGTCGTTCATGGCAGGCGTACGACTGTCAGCGAGCTGCATGGCCTGATCGGCTTCAACGGTGTTGCCAAGTTCCGAATGCGCTTCAGCCAGAAGCTGATGGATGTAGGGGCCAAGCGGGGTCTTCACAAGTTCGTTCTGCTGGGCGAACTGCACGGCGACCTCGGGCTGGCCAGCATCGATATGGGCACGCATGATCGCAGCCATGAGTGCGGGTTGGTTACCGAGTTTCTCTTGAGCCTGCTTCAGATATTCCAGCGCCTCGGGAGCTCTCCCCGAATCCAGAAGCATTCTTCCGATCTGCCAATGGGGAAGCGCTATTTCGGTATTGGCAGCGTTCGAGGCCGCGATCTTCATCGTCTCGATCGCCTGCATCTCCCGATCCGTTCGTTCCTGCAGCAATGCGAGCTGATACCAGGCACGTGGATGATTCTCCAAGAGTCCACTCAATTGAACGTAGCATTCCTCCGCGACCACATTCAACTGATTGGCGTCGTAGAGCATGCACAACTTGAGTCTCGGATCGAACTTGTTCGGCTCCTTGGCAACCCTGTCGAGCTGCCCCTGAATCGTCGCCTGCAGAAGCGCATCCTTGACGGCTCCCGGGGGAGGAGTCGGCGGTGGTGGAGCACCCTGGGCCTTGAACAGGAAGTAGTACACGGCAATGACCGCAAGAACGATCATCAGCAACCATCTGAACCAATCATTGTTTCTCATTGCCATTCCTTGTTCTGGAACCGAATACGGCAGTCAGCATATGGCAATCACAAATCATGGCCTCGGGAAGCGGAGGATTCCAAAGCCGGTTCCCGAGCCCCCTCAGTGGGATCCCCGGTTCAGCCACGGTCCATCCACAGGCGATGTAAGGCGGAACAGGCTGAAAAAACACTCTTTTGGGGCCGATAACTGGAATTG
>DEYM01000103.1:0-204 GCA_002364555.1 Phycisphaerales bacterium UBA3158
CTTCGTGTTCGATGAGCGTGTCTCCGTCGGACATGGGCTCGAGATCGGTGAATACGAACTCTGCCGGGCCTGTCGTTTTCCGCTCAATGAATCAGACAAGCAATCCGATCTGTTCAAGGCCGGTGTCAGCTGCCCACGATGCCACGATCACACGACTGACGAGCAGAAGTCACGGTACGCCGAACGGCAGAAGCAGGTCGAACT
>DEYM01000103.1:597-13474 GCA_002364555.1 Phycisphaerales bacterium UBA3158
ACTTGGATGCTTCATCCATGGCCACGGGCTTGTCGGGCTGAATCGTCTCGACGGATCCGTAGGTCCACTGCCGAGTGACCATACCCTTCTCGTCGACATGCATGTGCTCGACTCGAGGCAGGAACAGATACACGAGCACTCCTGCCACGAAGATCATCACGAAGAAGAGCAGGGCATCCTCGAAAAGCGTCAACGGCTTGCGTTTTGGACTATCTAGATCGAGATTGTTCATGGATGAATCCTCTTACTGTTCCTTACGAAACGTCTATTCCAGCCTGGATTCCAGATTGGTGATCATCTGGACATTGCTCGCGGGACGCTCGTTGCCCCCCTTGCGATTGACATAGAGCCGACCGGACAAGTCCATGGAGATGGCGTTGTCCAGATTCTCCGTGCTCATGAGTCTTCCTGTCGCGACGGGAGAACCGAGTTTGATCCGATCATTCTCAACGGCGACCGTCCTGGTGAATTCCTGAAGATCGGAGATGTAATGAATCTTCAGAGGGGCTCCATCCACCTGTGACCATGCAAGGTACTCGGTGATGCCCTTCGAAACGGGGATGATGCCCTCCAGACGTGTTGATCCATAGAACCCAAGATAGCCCTCGGGATGTCCACTCTCCGTGCTCATGAATGCCATGAGCTTGTTGTCCGGGCTCCATTCGACCGCGAAGAAGGTGGACGGCATGGACAGCAATCGACGCGATGAAGAGCCGGGTGTCAGGGACGTGACCTCGAGGTGTGCCAGTTGTGAATCCCATTCTCGTCGCGTGAAGACGACCTCACCAAGCTCTTCGTTGACCGCCATTGGAGTGAGCTCCTCCGAGTCGGACTGTTCGATGGTGATTGGGTCGGATCTACCCTCACGGAGCTGGACGATCTGAACCTGTCTGACGGGCTCCGAGGTGTGAGTCTTGGCGACCATGATCTTTCCGGTCCTGGAGATGATCGGTGTGAAGATGTCGCGATCGGAGAGAGAGGCGAAGGACCGTAGTCTCGATGTCCTCGTCGAACCCTTGTAGATGCTCCACATACCGGAGGAAAGATTCGTATGCGTGACCAACAGGGTCTCTCCATCTCCCGAAACCGAAAGCAGTTCCTCGAATGGACCTGGACGATACTCCATCGCCTTCTCCGAACCATCCTTCTCGTACTGGAAGATCGAACGCTCTCCACCCTGCAGGCCACCTGGCAGGAACACCAGGT
Source organism: Phycisphaerales bacterium UBA3158 (assembly GCA_002364555.1). GTDB lineage: Bacteria > Planctomycetota > Phycisphaerae > Phycisphaerales > SM1A02 > UBA1668. The sequence continues at coordinate 1,804 of DEYM01000103.1, forward strand.
CGCTGTTTCTGCTGAGCTTGAAGCTTCCGGCCGTCCAGGTATTCCATGTACGAAGACCTGACAGGATCGGAGTCTCCTTTCCGCTGACCGTCTTCTTGACCGGATCGTAGTCTGCGCTGAACAAGGTCACCCCTTGGGTGAATATCAGCTTGTTGCGCTCCCCGATGGCCGCGATGGCGGTTCGAGGAACGACCAGACCGGTCTCCCCGGTGACTGCATTCGCCCAGAAGACATCCTGTGCGTAGCGACCATCGACATAGTGGTCGGTTCCGACGAGAAAGCAATCATCTCCGATTGAATCGAGTATCTGTACCGGATTACGTCGTGAATCATCCTTGAAGTCCAATGGCACCTGACCGATTTCGCTTCCATTTCTGGCATCGATTCGAATCACACGCGTAGGCATGGCGGAAGTGAACACAAGCGTGTTGTCATCCAGCCAGCAGAATCCCCGCTGCATCGTTTCGGGGCCGGTGTTGTTCCCGAAGGTTCGCCGGGGGATGGTGCCGATCTGAATCGGTGGAAGGTTGCTCGACAAGTCGTATCGCTTGATCTGCAGAGGCTTGTCCTGATCCGGCGTATCGACGATGAAGACGAAGACGGATCCATCTGGCGAGAACTTCCCGAGTATGGCACCTTCTGAATTCGGCACAAGCGTGCTTTCAAACGCGTCCATCTCCCGAAGATGGATGGAGCTCTTGGGCTCTGAATTGGCGGAGGAATTGTTCGTGCCCTGTGTCAGCGTGTGGAGGGCCAGCAGTCGACCATCGGAGGAGATCTCCACATTGAACAGATCGTGGCCCACTGGAGCCGTGATGGAAAACGCATCCGAATTCAACGAAGCGATCGGCTCTACCGAAACCGTCTCGGTAACCGTTGATCGGCCACCGATCCAGAAGGCGATGAATCCAGTCAGCACGATCGCCACAGCCGCCAGTACCAGCCACCAGCTGTTCTGTCCCCGGGAGGAGGGCGTGCCGATAGCTACCTGGTGTTCCGACACCCCCAGCTGTCTGCTGGCCTGCTCCTCCTGGAGAATGTCCATTTCATTGCGAAGATCGATCGCGGTCTGCCACCTTCGATCCGGATCCTTGGTCAGACAACGACGGATGACACGCTCCAGTTCGACCGGAATCTCGTTGTTGAGCTCCTTCATGTGACGTGGCTCGTCCTTGAGGATGCTCGAGAGCCTAGACAGCGTCGTCTCCCCTTCGAATGGAGAGACCCCTGTGGCCATTTCATAAAGCACGACTCCCAGCGAGAACACATCCGTTGACGAGGTGGTCTCCACCCCCTGTGCCTGCTCGGGCGACATGTAGTGAACGGTTCCGAGAATGCGACCTTCCGTGGTGGCATGCATGACCTCGGTGTTCATGTTGTCAGGATCATTCATTTCGATGGCCGGTGTCGCGAGTTTGGCCAGACCGAAGTCCAGGACCGTCACGTGCCCCTGCTTGGAAACGATTATGTTGTCAGGCTTGATATCACGATGGACAATGCCTTCCTTGTGAGCTGCCGCCAGCGCGTCGGCGACTGGAGTCCCGATATCCAGAACCTCACGAACACTCATCGTCTGTTCTGATTTGATCAACTCGGTGAGGGTTCGACCTTCCACCAGATCCATGGTGATGAAGGTGAGATCATCCACCGTCTCGATCGAGTAGATGGTGACGATCCCAGGATGCTTCAACTTCGCCAGAGCCTTGGCTTCTCGTTCGAATCTGGCCTTGCGAGCCGGATCCTGAACCACTTCGGATCTCAGGATCTTGATCGCGATGGTACGACCAAGACGGTTGTCGACAGCTTCGTAGACTTCGCCCATGCCGCCACGACCGAGCAGACTCTTCAAGGTGTACTGCCCATGGGTTTCGCCGCTTCGATCTTGTTGTGTATTCATTGAATGGCCTTGGAGGATTGCCCTGGTGGTCATTTCAAAGAGGGGCACCTCATGCCGCCCCACCCCTGGAATTTCAAGCAGGCCCTACTATACGCCCAAGAAGATGCCATCTGCATGGGCGACAGCACGTCTCCGGAGCGAGCTGCCAGGAAGGCTCTATTCGCCGAAAATGCTGGAGAGAAGAGGCTTTCAGGACCTTGTAATGCGGATCAGATCGTTGAACTGCGTGAAGTTACCCTCGACCCAGTTGGATGGGACCAGATCGACCTGGAACCCGTCGGCCGCAATCGCCTCCATGAGAGGTTCGACATACGGCTGACGACGAGCGGGACCAGTCGTGGCGAAGGTCGGGAATATCCGCACCTCACGACCCACCCGTACCAGTTCGCGTACCGCCTTCACGTGGAAATCCAGATCGAGCTGCCCATGCGACATCAGTCCTCCATGATCGATCGATGCATAGAGGAAGAGGAAGTGACCGCTCAGAACCAGATCGAAGGCATCATCTTCGAATGGAAGCTCTGGAAGAGACGCCTCGATGAAACGATCCCGATGGGATCGATAGGCCGAGATGAAACTGTCCAGTGCCTCGAGCTTGCGTTGGGTAAACTCGTCCGCCTGCTTCTGATCCCAGGCCTGGGCGGGATCCTCCTGCCACTTCTTCATGGAATCGCCAATCTCGGTCCGACCACGTTCCTCCAGGACATCGGGTTCAAAGGCGTATTGCGGATCCACGGCCTGGATATCGAGTCCACGTGCCAGCCCGTCCGCCACCAGCGCGTCGGGACCACCGGGACAGTCGAGGATGCGTCGTCCGTCGAGATCTCGCTCGTCCAGGGCGTACATGCTCAGGCACTCGTTCCAGGTGCGGCCGAAGAAGATCACATGATCGAGGCTGAATGTCATGAACAGATCATAACCGGTGAGAAGATGATCAAAGAACAGGCCGCTCCCCGAGGGGAGCGGCCTGTGTACTTCAAATCAAGGGGTTGTCTGTGTGGACTCAGCCAGCACATGGTCCCCAGTTGCTGATGATGACCAGGATGTCATCCGTTGTGACGGAGCCGTCATTGTTGACGTCGCCATCACCACTGTTGCCGAAGTTGCCGATTGCCACGAGGAGGTCCTCGACGGTGACGCTCTGGTCTCCGTCGATGTCGCCATCACATGGTGTCTCTGGTGCACACTCGATGTATTCGACCGAGAAGGCATCGATGCCCGACTCGACGACGGACTGAGTATTACCAAGATCCGAGACGGTGAATCGGACTCTCATCTGGGAAGTACCCACCATGACGTCCTCAACCTTGTAGCTGACCAAAATCCAGCCTCCGGTGGTACCTTCGCCAGCTGGTCCTACGGTCTCGAGATTGGACCATGTGAGCCCGCCATCATTCGAGATCTCGACGACCATCGGATCGGTGCCCGGATTGTCGCCGGAGTTGTTGCTGTGCCAACGTGCGTAGGAAACGATGGTCTCATCGGATCCACTGGCATCGAACACAGGCGACAGGAGTGTCGTCGAACCATCATCGACATCGCTGTTGCAGTCTCCACCATTGTTGGAGTTGTCTGTGACGAAGGAGATGCTTGAGCCATCGTAGTCGGAGACCGGGTCGCCGCGATTGCAGTTGACCGGAACACCACGATTCCATCCACCGTCGGCTGCATCTCCCGAGACGGTCCAACCCTTGTCGGTGTTGAAGTCGTCGGAGAAGGAGACGACCGCTTCACCGATGAAGTAGCCGTATGGAGCCGATGGACCTGCGCTGGGCATGGTTACCAGGCCTGCATTCTGACCCGTCAACTCGAAGTAGAACTCGGGGGATTCGTCACAGGCCGCACCTGGAACGTCTGCCCTCCAGATGTTGAGTCCATCGAGAGACATGTTGATGGTTTCGAATGGACCGCTGTTGGCCATTCGATATCGCATCTTGACCGAACCAATCAGGACGTTGTCCTGGCGTGGATCGATCTTCACACGCTGCAGCATGGAGACGTTCGGATCCATGGATTCAGGAACTGAAGTAAGCAGCTCGAACTGGGGACCGAGGAAGGTGTTCTCCAAAGAGGCGGCCACATCGATGACGCCTCCGGTGATGCATGTGCCGGCGAGACCACTCACGGGACGAACATTGTCCATGATGAGTGCCTTGACCTCGGCTGCCGTCACATCGCCCATTACCGCGTAGAGGAGACCGACTGCACCAGCGACATGTGGTGTCGCCATGGAAGTACCGCTATAGCTCGAGTAGCCGTTACCCGGAACCGAGCTCAGGACATCCACACCCACGGCAGCCACATCGACTTGCGTTGCGGAATACTGGCTGAAGCTCGCGAGATTGTCATTGCAGTCCGTTGCGGCGACGGCAATGATGTTGTCGAGGTCGTAGGCCGCTGGGTAGGAGGCTCCATTGGTGCCGCTGTTGCCTGCAGCCGCCACGAAGACGTGCTCGATCTCATTGCCTGCTTCCAGGATGGCGTCATAGAGGGCCTGCGAGAAACCGCCGCCGCCCCATGAGTTGTTGGACACCTTGATGCCTGCAGCTGTGCAGTACTGAACTGCGGCCACTGCACCATCGAGGGCTCCACTACCACTGGCTGTGAGGAACTGGACGCCGGCAAGGGAGCACTCCCACATCACGCCGGCCACACCGATTCCATTATCGCCCTGACCGCCGACCGTGCCACCACAGTGGGTGCCGTGGCTGTTCGTGTCCATCGGATCGGGCTCGTAGTTGGCGAAGTCGTATCCGTAGTAGTCATCGACGTAGCCGTTGTTGTCGTCGTCCTGACCGTTTCCTGGAATCTCACCCGGATTGCGCCAGATGTTGTCGGTGAGATCCTGGTGGTTGTAGTCGATACCGGTGTCGATGATCGCGATCACGAAGCTCTCGTCACCGATGCTGTCGTCCCATGCTGCCGGTGCATTGATGGAGTCCATTCCGCACAGTGCGGAATAGGACGGATCGTTTGGCGTGGTGTCGAAGGCACGATAGATGTAGTTTGGTTCCACATATCGGAGGACATCCGAGCGGGTACCAGCGATGGAAAGACCATCCTCGACACTCATGTCGATCGAGGCCTCGACGAGATTCGTGACAAGCGTGTAGGTTTGATTGACCGTGGCGCCGAGTTCAGCAAGAAGTTCGGCTCGCTGACTTTCAGTGGCGGATTCCTTGAAACGCAGCATGAGCGAACGAGGCTTGTGTTCGTGGGACAAGGGGTTCTTGTCTGGAATGATGTTTTCGACGACGGGATCGATCGATGGTGTTTCCAGATCACCGGCAGGTACCAACGCGGGTATTGCCAGTCCCAGCGAAAGCCCGAGGGCAAGCTGAATCTTAATGGTGGACATGAGACGGTCTCCTCAAAGGGTCACAGGGGGGATATGAGCATTTCAGAACAGCTGATGGAAATCCATAGCCATCTGAGTGACTGTTGGTATGACTTTTAAATATATGCCAAGACATCTAGAGAGCCCACCTGAATCTCGATGCTGTTTAAAGCAAAAAAAACGGTTGCAGAATTCTCGTTTTATTTGGCAGGAATTTGACAGCGATCACGCTTAAAAGCATTAAAAACACGCATCTATTGTTTTAATAGATCGAATTCAAGGGACCATCGGGAGTTCAATCATCGGATTTGACGACCCCCTGAGTGGCACACAGGATCATTCCGGTCAGCGACAAGCCCCCCACGACTGCGTAACCGACTTTCCATCCGGTCACGCCGGGGTATTCGAAGGAAGCCAGAAACCCAAATCCGCAGAACAGGGCAATCGGGGCAAGGAGCAGGATGAGCATTACTCTCATGTGGTTTTCTCACCTGGAACTGTTGAAGGAGCGGAGTGATCAGGATGGCGATGATACATTCGGATTCCCGTTTCCATTGACCAGATCAACCCTACTTATAGATGGAGTGATTCATGAATACCGATGAGCGAATGACTGTGCTTGAAACCCGTGTACGTCGACAGCGTCTTGGCATGGCTTTCATGGGACTGGGCATGATCGCCCTTCTGGGGCTGGGCATGAACCAGCAGGCTCCCAAGAGGATGAGCCTGGAGCAACTGACCATCCTCACCTCCGAGGGCAAGCCCGGAGTCATCCTTGGAACCAACGAGATGATGGATGGCAAGACCGGTCAGATCACCATCTTCACGGCCGAGGGCAAACCCGGAGTCATGATGGGAACCAACGAGAAGGATGGCGGATACGGCGTCGCCATCATGGATGCCAACATGAAGGCGCGTGTCATCCTCGGTGTCGACGCCAAGGATGACCCAGGCATGGGTCTTCTGGACAGCAACGAGTCACCAAAGATCATGATGGGTTCAGACAAGGATGGCTCGGGCATCATGCTCATCGGCGCCAGCATCATGGAACTGCCGGCGCCCCCCGCTGCACCGGACAAGAAGTAGTCTCTTGCCCTAGCCCACTACTCAGGCCGCTTCCAATCGAGGAGCGGCCTGTTTCATGAGAGGTGTTCCAGGAGGAACGCCGCCGAATCCCGGAGCGCCTCGTCTTTGTATGGCGATTTGTAGATCCCGAAGTGATCGCAGTCATAGCTGCGTACCGTGATCGCGTCGAAGCGTTTCGCATAGTCGAGCGAACCTGGCGTCGAGTTCAGCTCGTCATCCCGCGCGACCTGGACCAGGGCCGGTGTCGTCACATCGTCGATCATCGTGGATGGATCATTGGTGGCGAGGTCACCCGAAAGAAGTGAACTGGCCAGCACGCCATTGACCCAGGTCTTCGCATGGAGCGCCTCGACGGTCCGGAACTCGATGCTGTCCTTTGACATGAACACGGCGACATCGCCGGGCTCGTCGATGACGAGCTTGATCAGATCGGACGATGGTGTGGCAAGCATGCGAGCCGTCTCTTCAGCTGACCGATGTCGACTGATCTGCTCGTGACTGCGTGCCATGTCCAGTGCCGGAACCTGCGATACGGTGGCAGCGATGTTTCCATCCTGTCGAGCGACGAACAAGGTGTGTCCACCGGAGAAGGACGTGCCCCACAGACCGATTCGCCCCGGGTCGACGAGTTCGAGTGATCGCAGATGGGCAATCGCAGCGTGGTAGTCCTCCTGCTGCATGGCCACGCTGAGATTCTGACGTGGTTCACCCCCGCTTTTCCCGAAGCATCTGTAGTCGAAGGTCAGTGACACCAGGCCTTGTCGGCAGAAATGTTCCGCTGCATACATGAGGGAATCGCAATCAGCCGTGCCGCCGAATCCATGGGCCAGGATGACGGCGGCACCCTGCTGATCGGAATCGGGAACATGCAGTGTTCCATGACAGGTGTCGCTGCCGGACGAGAAGGTGACTGACTGGGTTTGCATGGGCTGCTTTCAATGTACTTGATGTGGACATCTGGTCGCGGGCTGGCGTGTTCGCTGCCCGATTGGGATTTCGTTTGCATGGAAGCGTAGTCGATGTTCCGAACCCAGAACGGAATCACATGCAATTCAGTGACCAGGCCTAGGCGGCGGTAGCCGCGCACATCACGGTAATCACTGCCCTCATGGCCTGGATGTCCGCGATCTGCGCAGCAACCGATGCACCAGCCGCATCTCACTCGATCAGCGACTTGATGCGACTCTCTCGATCTCGCCGTTCGACCGTGATGAAGGGCATTCGATTGAAAGTCGCCTGCTCTCCGATGGCCAGTAGTGCGAGGATTCGCTACTGAAGGATGAGTTCATCCAGGACAGCACCCGCCAGGCATACTTGTAGTTGACACGACCACTCCAGAAGCTGATTTATTCGAACTTTCCGGTTTCATCCTTCCGCGTGAGGAGTATGATTTCATCGGGCAGTATGAGCCTGGATGCTTGAGTAGTTCCCTTGGCGGCCACACTCGGCTTAATTACGGCAGGCAAGCTGCATAGGAAAAACGCATTCTTGTTGATTTGGAATGCCCTACTGCTGTAACGATTTCTTCGCGGCAATTCCCGTGATTACCTTGTGGGAGAGGAATCCAATGCTATCGAACATCATTCTTGTCACCCTTATGGCTCTTAATGGATCAGGCCCCGAGGTAATCCCGCTGTACATGAATGATCTCGATGACTACGGATATGTCTGGGATCTGAATCTGCAGTACTACGAGGATCCGAACTGCGATGTCAACGACATGAGTTGCGTGCCCACATCCTGGATCAACAACTTGGTGTATCTCCAGAACAAACACGCCTCTGAACTTGATGGACTCGAACTTGTGGGCAACGACTACGCCGCGTGGTCTGAAAACGTCGTCAACCTTCGATCTCCCGCCAACATGAACACCACGGGCCCGAGTGGTCCCGGGACAACACCTGCTGGGCAGGTAAGAGGGATAATCAACTATCTGGACGAAACCGGCGTGGGCCCGTTGGCCAACCGGATGCAGGCCATTGCATCACCTCTCGGCTTGGCTCAGGATCCGTCAGTTTCACCTGATGACTTTCCATATTGGGTGGTACGAGGCGCGGTTGACATGCAACAACTGGATTATTGGCTCAGGAGTGGTGCAGCCGTCACCGTCTTGGTCCTGTATACGGACAATGCAAACCCCAACGCACCAGACCCGAATGGCGCTGGTCATGCATTGGCGGTCGTGGGCCTCGAATACACAGACAAGAACCAGAATGGATTCATGGATCTTGGAGAAGCACAGCTCTATGTCATCGATCCACTGGACCCAACGCTTGGTAGCTATACCCCCGATGGACACCAGCCCATTGGTCCTGCCGCAGCAACAACGGTGCAGGTATGGCAAGAGCAGACTCCTACGGACCCCTCGACATACGGCATGCTGAACATCAGGTACAACCAATCCAATTCGGCCGCATGCCAGCCATACAATCCGGGAACCCATATCGCCGACGGTTGGCTCTCCGGCGCCGCTGCATTAAGCATCATCAGTGGCCCCGGGGGCTCATGCTGTCTCGCCACAGGCTGCTCTTCGCTCACCGAAGTCGGGTGTACAGAGCTCGGCGGAACGTGGACGCTCTCAGGTAGTTGCGACGACTGTGCACCGGCCTGCGATGGCGACAACGACAACGACGGCACCGTCGGCATCGAGGACCTGCTGATCGTCATCGAACACTGGGGCTTCTGTCCTTGACCGTTTGGGCCTGCCCCCAGTCCATATAAAGAACCCCACAACACCCCCGTCTTCACGGGTTTTTATCGGTGAAAAACGTATATGAATGGCCCCTTGCAGCCTGGCCACGGAATGTCGCAAATCAAGCCTTGACCTGCTCCATGGGACCCTCTCTACTGAGTGTGCATCGCAAGCCATCTGCAAATGAGGGGAAACCATGAAACTTTCGACTCTCCGGTTGTTCTTCGTGTTCATCGCAATCGCTCTTTCCGGGCATGCTCATGCCCAGACGGGAGCCTGTTGCTATGTGATTTCCAACGACGAGTGGACTTGCTTAGAACTGGAAGAGGCGATCTGCGAGTCAACCTTCCTTGATGGCACCTGGCAAGGCGAGGGCACGATCTGCGATGACGTGAATTGCGAGCCCGTGCTCGGCGCCTGCTGTTTTTCTGGCACATGCCAGATTCAAACAGAACTGGAGTGCACCACTGCCGGAGGAATTCTCTGGACAGAAGGTGACGACTGCGATGACGAGAACAATCCCTGTGGCGAGCAAGTCGCCTGTTGCTTCGGTTCATCCTGTGATGACGTGTGGCTCTGGTACTGCACTGAAAACGGAGGCGAGATCGACGATGACGGCTTCTGCAGCCCGGACACCTGTAAGCCTTTGGGGGCATGCTGCTATGGAATTGGCTGGTGCGATGATGGCACAACGGCCTTGGAATGTCAGAAGAACGGCGGCAACTGGTTCAACGGAGTATGCGAAGACGCCTATTGCATGCGCGGCACCTGCTGTCTGCGAGACGGCGGCTGCGACTCGAATCTGTTCTATGAAGAATGCTATGACGGGTTTGGTATCTGGCAGGGGTACCCACTTGATGGATGCAATGACGAATTGATCGAATGCCCCACTCAGATACTGGTCGTCGGCCCCATTGGAACTCCCGACGTCGACTACAACAAGATCCATCAGGCCGTCGTCGCCGCAGACGATGGAGCGGTCATCTGGGTGATGCCCGGCATCTACACGAGGAACAACAGCTCCCAGCCTGTCATCAACACCATGAGCAAGGCGATAACGATCAGGGGCTGGGGCTCACGTGATGAATGCATCGTCGATGGCCTTGGAACCAACCGATGCGTGTTGATTGACCCGGGTGTATCCGACGAGCGTCCACGGCTCTCCACCTTGACATTCCGCAATGGCCTTGCCGATGAAGGTGGTGGATTGAGGTCCATGGGACCCGTGATGGTGGAGCACTGCCGATTCGAATCCAATACCGCGACGACCGCCGGTGGCGCTGCCTGGTTCGATGGCGACGGTGCCCATGTTCGACATTGCCTGTTCGATTCGAACACCTCGCCATACGGCGGCGGCTTGTATGCCAAGAATGGATCGATCGACATTCAAAATGCGGACTTCGAGAACAATGCCGCGAACGAGCGGGGTGGTGCTATTCGCCTGTTTCAATCCTCCGCGAGCATTCAAGACTGCACGTTTACCGGCAACACCGCCGTCCAGGGAGGCGCCATGCACCTTCAGGGAGAATGCGTACCCGAGATCGAGAACTGTCAGTTCTCCATGAACACGGCCAGTTCACTCGGTGGCGCCGTCTGCAACAATGGTGGAGCGGACGCCTTGTACACGGATTGCACATTCAGCGGCAATGCGGCGACTGGCGAGAACGGTGGACAGGGAAGCGGCGGTGCAATCTACAACGACACGGCTAGCCCCATGTTCGACGCCTGCAGGATTCGTGAGAACACCGCGGTCGTATACGGCGGAGGAATGTACAACTGGTATGCCACGCCTGTGATCGAAAACAACAGCTTCAGTTCGTACAACAGGATCCAGGACAACACTGCCAATGCGGGCGGCGGCATCTTCAGCTTCGGAGATGGACCATCTCTCGATTCGATGATCGTCTGTGCGAACCTGCCCGATCAAATCGGAGGCTCATGGTCGGATCTGGGCGACAACTGTCTTGCCGAATCATGCGAGAGCAATGACGGCGACCACACGCCCGATGACTGCCAGGAGGCGGGTTGTACGGGCGATACGGACAATTCCGGAGATGTGAACATCGATGATCTACTGGTGGTGCTCGCGGAGTTCGCGAACTGCACTGGAGAGTGTTCCGGTGATGTGGATGACAATGGTTCGGTCGACATCGACGATCTGCTTATCGTCATTGGTACCTACGGCCCCTGTCCGTAGCCATCCCCTCGTCTTCACGGAAGTGTTGTTGTTCGGCAGACAACAAGTAGCAAGAGCTCGTTGTGAAAGACCTACGTCAGCATGATGACGCCCAGTTCGACGCCAAATCCGACTGTTGAGATACCCTGGACAAAGGCATAGACGAAGGCCACTACAAATCCGGTCGAAACAGAGATCCTGTTTCCATCCTGACCCTTGTAGAACTCATGGATCAACATCCAGGTGAACAACAGACAGGCAAGGACTGGCCCGATCAAATCGATCGTGAATGAACCAGACACTGTGTTCAGCAGAAAGAAGACCATCCAGAAGAGAGTGAAACTGGCGGCAGCAATCCCAACACTCATGAACAGGCACTTCCACTTTCCGGGATACTGCACGACGTACCTGCCGAACCACCACAACAGAACTGCGCAGATCAGAATCGGGCTCAGAAACAACAGGAATTCCAGAAAGTCCATT
>DEYM01000169.1 GCA_002364555.1 Phycisphaerales bacterium UBA3158
TTCATCCATATTCATCATTGAACGGAGGCATCCGAGGCTGAAGATGCCGGCCATAGCAGGGTTCTGAGCCATGACATGGGTGAAGTTGCCCATGTCCGCACTTCCGGTGGGGTTCATCTTCGAGCTGGTTGGGATCCAACGAACAGTCGTATCCATCAAGCCGCCATTGAAGTCCATGGCCATATCCCAGGACTTGAACATGCCCATGAATGCCTTTGCCTGCTTGGCAGCCTGTTGGGCCTGCTTCATGCTCTGACGTTCGGCTTCCGTCATCTTCCCCTTCTGCTGACCCATTGCCCCGGTGGACATGGCGAGCATCATCTCGATCATGGGACCGAACTTCTTGACGAAGAGCTCCTGATCGAAGGCGACGCTTATCTGTCCCGCCGGGATGTTCTGAAGGAGTGCCGCATCGGAGGCGATCGACTTGCTCTTGTCTCCCATGGAGAGGACGACCATTCCCTTCTCGGAGATGGATTCCACCTTCATCGTCGGATCGGCGCTTTCGAGACCCTTGTGGGAGCTCTTGATGCCGAACATGGCCGTGACCATGGGCGACATACCTGTCCCCGTCACGGCGAGCATCGCCGGCTTGGACATGTCCAGCTCGGGCTGCATCTTGGGATCCTCATACTTGAAGATGCTCGTCGCCATCATCATGGGCATCATCTTGGCCTGCATCCCCATGGAGGGATCCACCATCGAGGCGGTCTTCTCGAGAGAGTCTACGAGCTTGCCCAAGGAAGGGGTGTACACGAGCAGAAAGGCATCCGCTGGAATGTGCTTCTGCATGTCGCCGGGGATCTGTATCGAACCCTGCGCTGAAACATTGGATGTACAAATGCCGACGATGGCGATCAACGCCACACTCAGGTACGTACGAATAGATGACATGATTGGCTCCTTCAATTCACTTCCCTTTGGTGATGCTGTTTGTATACAGCTGGCAGAGGGAAGCTTTTCCCTCAGGCCGATCCTTCATTGTAACGGCAGAGGATCCCCCTTACCAATCAAGCTGGATAGTCCGCCCAATGCTGTTTTTACAGGGTTGCATGAAGTCAATGCAACGGAGGATCAACTCGCATCCGCTTCTTCATCCGAATCCAGAAACGGATCGGATTCAATGGTTCGATTCATTCCCGCAAGCGTTCGGTCATCATGATTCGTTATGTCGTCGGATGTGTTGATACGACCATCGGGACCTGGTGAATGGAGATCGAACTTCGCTTCGTTGTCGGATGGAGCCAGCTCGCTAGGCCACTGGTAGACGATCGCCGATCCCCAGCGGTCCGTGACAGGTCCCGACAGATAGGGACCCGACCAGGCCGAAGGTTCTCGATGGGAGACTGCCGCCTGATCCCAGAGGACATCCAGCCCCTCTTCCTTGGTTGGATAGCAGCCCATGTTCGACTTGTAGTTGTTGAGCGCCCGGGTGACACGCTTGATGCCCACTTGCTGCAGACTCCTATTGGCCTGCTCGCCTACCGGAATGAAGTTGACTGAAATCAACATCGAGAGAACGACCATGGTCAGGACGACAAACAGGGTCCTCGAGACGGAGAAGCTGTCTTGACCGGATGGCTGGATAGTCTCATGGTGCGGTGGCATCGGGGCATCCTACCGAATAACGCCGGGAACCGGTTGTACCGATAAGAGGCGATGTCATCGAGCTATCCAGTGACGGGCCGATCCATCATTCCTGATCGCCCCGGAGCTTGGCAAGCACACTGAAATCCTCCAGTGTAGTCATGTCGCCGGTGGATTCCCTGCCCTCGGCCACATCACGCAGCAAGCGTCTCATGATCTTTCCCGATCTTGTCTTTGGCAGACCATCGGTGAATCGAATCATGTCAGGCTTTGCGATCGGACCGATTTCCTGGGCCACATGCGATCTGAGTTGTTCACGAAGCACATCATCCGGCTTGTAATCGCTGCTGAGTGTGCAGAAGGCCGCGATCCCCGTGCCCTTTATCTCGTGGGGCATTCCGACAACCGCAGCTTCCACGACAGCATCGTGGCTCACGAGCGCGGATTCCACCTCCATGGTTCCAAGCCGATGGCCGGAGACGTTGATGACGTCATCCATGCGTCCCATGATCCAGAAGTAGCCACGATCGTCCCGCCGAGCACTGTCGCCAGCGAAGTACATGCCTTCCACAGCCGAGAAATAGGTGTCTATGAACCGTTGTCGATCTCCATAGACGCCTCGCAGCATGCTGGGCCATGGCTTTCGGATGACAAGCAGGCCACCCTCGTTGGGCGGCAGTTCTCGTCCACTACTGTCGACGACGGCGGCATCGATTCCAAGGAATGGAAGCGTGCATGAACCGGGGACAGTGGAAGTAGCGCCTGGAAGCGGCGTGATCATGTGTCCGCCGGTTTCAGTCTGCCACCAGGTGTCGACGATCGGACATCGTTCATGACCGATCATCCGGTGATACCACATCCACGCCTCGGGGTTGATCGGTTCTCCGACTGTCCCGAGAACCCGAAGGCTCGAGAGATCGTGTTTTCTTGGATGCTCGTCCCCCCACTTCATGAAGGCACGGATGGCTGTCGGCGCCGTATAGAAATGAGTGACCTTGTGACGGTCGACGATGTCCCAGAAACGATCCGGTTCCGGATGATTCGGCGCACCTTCGTACATCAGTGTGGGAACGTGATTCTGAAGAATGCCATAGATGATGTAGGAGTGGCCCGTTATCCATCCGACATCGGCCGTGCACCAGAATACATGATCGTTGCCGGGCCTCAGATTGAAGGTATACCGACTGGTCAGGTAGGCATGCACCATGTAACCACCGGTCGTGTGGATGATTCCCTTGGGCTTGCCTGTCGAACCGGATGTGTAGAGCAGGAAGAGCATGTCCTCGCTGGCCATCTGTTCGCAGGGGCACTCGTCCGACTGGTCGGCGACGACATCGGACCAGAAGTGATCGCGCCCGACATGCATGTCTATCTCGTTGTCACAGCGGCGAAGGACGACCGTCTTCTCGATCTGATCGGTCATGGTCGCGGCCTGATCGACCTGCGCCTTCAGGGGGACGACCGAACCACGTCGCCATGCTCCATCGCAGGTGATGAGGAACCGACTCTTGGCATCCTCGACTCGATCCGCGATTGCAGCTGCCGAGAATCCTCCGAAGATGACGGAGTGAGGGGCGCCTATCCTGGCACACGCCAGTACGGCAATCGTCAGTTCCGGAACCATGCCCATGTAGATGGTGACGATGTCACCGCGACCGACACCAAGTGACTTCAAGCCGTTCGCGAATCGGCAGACCTCCGCATGGAGTTCCCTGTACGTGTAGGTCTTGACCTCCGG
>DEYM01000045.1 GCA_002364555.1 Phycisphaerales bacterium UBA3158
CTCGGCTACGAGCAGCCCTGCGATGACGAACGGGCGGTGCTCCGGTTCCATGGTGGAGAGGAGGCGGGTCTGCGGCGGCTCGATGAATGGATGTTCGCCAACGACAACCTCCAGTTCTACAAGCAGACCCGAAATGGAATGCTCGGAGAGCAGTATTCCTCCAAGTTCTCGCCATGGTTGGCGACCGGAAGCCTCTCGGCCAGGCACATCCTGCACGAGACGCTTCGCTACGAGTCGGAGCGTACATCCAACGACTCGACCTACTGGCTTCGATTCGAACTCCTGTGGAGGGAGTACTTCCATCTGTACATGCTCAAGCATGGGGCATCCCTCTTCATGGGTGGTGGTCCCGGTCAGAGCAGTCTGCAATGGTCGAATCCATCCGGTCATTTCGAGGCCTGGCGTGAGGGCAGGACAGGTGTGCCTCTGGTGGACGCCAACATGATCGAGCTGTCACGAACCGGTTTCATGTCCAATCGTGGTCGCCAGATCGTGGCCAGTTTTCTCTCGAAGAATCTCGATGTCGACTGGCGTCTGGGTGCCCGCTGGTTCGAGCATTGTCTGATCGACTATTGTCCGGCGGCCAACTGGGGCAACTGGACCTACGCCGCCGGTGTCGGGGCCGATCCTCGAGGCTTTCGTGGTTTCGACATCGCTCGACAGGCCGCCAATTACGACGCGCAAGGGGACTACGTCTCGATCTGGCTTGGTGAATCGATCGCATCGCTGCCCATCGAAAATCGTCATGCGCCCTGGCTGGCCGGTGGACCTCGGCCGATCGTCGATCCCGTTCGTTCCCTGCAGACTGCCAAGGCCCGCTGGGAGGCGGCCTCCCAGGACGATTGAGTCGATGCGAGTTATCCCATGGGACGAAAGAAACCACTACCCGAGAAGACCTGTCCACGATGTCGGCGTCCCTTCACGTGGCGCAAGAAGTGGGAGCGCGACTGGGAGAACGTCGTGTACTGCTCGAAGGCCTGTCGGGACGGGAGATATCCCCAGCGTTCATAGAAACGCGCCGTCTCAGGGCGACTTGTTCGTGGCGATGTGGTAGTGGGGGTCTTCGCTGATGTTGGCTTCGACCAGCTTGCCCGCCTTGTCCAGAAGCTTCTGGCAGTCGGCGCTCAGATGTCTTATGTGCAGCCGTTTACCGAGCTTGATGTAGCGCTCGGCCAGCGTGTTGATGGCCTCGAGGCCCGACTGGTCGTAGACGCGGCTGAAGTAGAAGTCGATGACCACGTCATCGGGATCCTCACCGGGCGTGAAGAGATCGCGGAACTCCTGGGTGGTCCCGAAGAACAGCACCCCATGGAGCTGGTAGATCTTGCTGCCGTACTCGTTGGTGCTGACATCCGCGACGATGTGCTTGCTCTTCTTCCAGACGAACACCATGGCGGAGAGCGCTATGCCGATGATGACGGCCGTGGCCAGATCATGCATGAAGACGGTATAGGCCGCGACGATGATCATGATGAGCACTTCACTGCCTGGAATGCGATGCCAGGTCTGAAGCGTCGTCCACTCGAATGTTCCGATGACGACCATGAACATGACGCCCACGAGTGCGGCCATCGGAATCGCCTCGATGTAGGGGGAGAGAAAGAGGATGAAGATCAGCAGTGCGCAGGCGGCCGTTATGCCCGAGAGTCGACCACGACCGCCGGATTTCACGTTGATGAGCGATTGGCCGATCATGGCGCAGCCGCCCATGCCCCCGAAGAAGCCGCAGGCGACGTTGGCGACACCCTGACCGACGCATTCCCGGTTGCCCCGGCCTCTGGTCTCGGTGAGTTCATCGATCAGCGTCATCGTCATCAGTGATTCGATCAGGCCCACGCCTGCGAGAATCAGCGAGTACGGGAGGATGATCCAGAAGGTCGCCCAGGCGAGTGGGGGCATCTTGAAATCGAGCCAGGCCAGTCTCGGCAGTCCACCGGCGATGCCCACCGCGTCGATGTCCACCGCGGCCATGGCGTCCTTCTTCTCCTGCGAGGTCAGTGGGGAGATCGGTCCGGGTCCGGCCTGATCGACCTTGATGTCGTCGGGCAGTGTCGCCTGGGCTGCGGCGAGTATGCCGTCATCCTTGTTCTGCTGGGCATCCTCGACGGCGGAAGCCAGTGTGCTGTCGACGAGCATGTCCCGGACGGTCAGAATGGGTTGTTCCTGAGTCGCGTCGATGGTTGCCGCACTGGTCGTCTCATCGGCCGTCGCATCGACGTCTGGTTGCGTGCCGTATCCATTTATACCGATGGCAATGAACGACACGATGAGTATCGCGGCCAGGGACGAGGGAATGACCTTCGTCAATCGCGGTAGGAAGGCGATGATGGCCATGGTGAGAGCGACCAGTCCGATCATGATCCAGAGACGATTGCCCTCGAGCAGCTGCATCGTTCCATCTTCACCGAGTGTCTTGAAGCTGCCGAACTGCGCCAGCAGAATCACGACGGCCAGTCCGTTCACGAAGCCGAGCATGACTGGATGAGGCACGATGCGGATGAACTTTCCGAACTTCATGAGGCCGATGGTGATCTGGATCAAGCCGCAGAG
>DEYM01000016.1 GCA_002364555.1 Phycisphaerales bacterium UBA3158
GACTTCCGTCGTACTCATTGAACGCAAGTTCACGAAAGCCTATGCCCAGCCCGATTCGCTCGCTGCCCTGGTGGGGCTCTGGTACGACGCCTATCGGTTGAACGCCTGGCGATGGGAATACGAGAAGCGTCAGCAGCTTCTCCTGCAATCACCGGGTATCTCACGGATTCTCAACAGGATCAGGGAGATCGCCAGAAGATGGACTCAGCCCGAGGTCTTCAACAATCTCGATGAACGTATTCGGGAACGCGCCAACGCGGATGAGCAGGAAGAGGATTTCATCGATCCTGTCCGTATGAGGATCTCACGAAGTCCCGTGCTCATCAGCGAGAACAGCGGCAGTGATCTGGTGAACGTGCTGGGGCTTCCGTTTGCACCCTTCAAGGCCGCGGGGAACATTTCCCAGACGGCTGCCGAGATCGGTGAGGAAGCTCGCCGCATCGCCGATCGTGTCGACAGATTGCCCAGTGATCTCGGGCATCAGGCGGAGATGATCGTTCTGGGGGTTCTCGCCAGCCCGCAGATGGAGTCGATACTCGAGGATCTTCAACAGCTCAGTGATGATTTCGAGCGGATCTCCACGGAGACGGAGAAGATCGAGGGCATCGTCGACGGTCTGCCCACGCGTATGAGGGAAGAGGCGACGCTGCTGCTGGATTCACTCGAGAGCAAATCCCAGCAGATGGTCGCCATGAACCACTCCTTGAAGGAGACGTTCCAGAGTGGGGGGCAGACGCTCGACAGTCTCACCAAGGCCAGCACATCGCTCAATCAACTGGCCTTGCAGCTCGAGAGCACCAGCGTCGTTCTCGACGAGCTCTTCGGGTTTTCGGCTGGAGTGGAATCATCAGGCAGTGGTGACAAGGATTCCCTGCTTGAAGTGAGGGCTACCGCCGAAGCCATCGCCGAGACGTCAAGGTCGCTTCAGGATCTGCTCGCCTCTCCGGATCTGGGCGGAGTCATCGATCGTGTGGATGAATCCGTTCAGAACGCGGCGCGTGAAGCCGATCAGACGGCTGGTCTGATCGTCGATCGGGTGGCCTGGCGACTGGGCGTCCTGCTCCTGATCGCGTTTGTTCTTGGTGGCTTGCTGGTTCTCTTCATGAACCGTCTGAAACGTTCATAGACCAGTCCTGGACGTCAGGATTCTTCCAGTATCAAGCAAAGTCCGGATCGCCAAATCGGTAGTTCCATCTCGCATCGGTATCCGGTGAATTCACTGGGATCCCAGCCATTGCTGGCGAACATGTATTCAGTGAGTTCCTTGTGCTTGGCGTATGCATCGGATGCCGTGTTTTGTAAACCTTCTCCCAGTTTCGTGAAAGTCATCTGGTCGGCGAATCGGGTCATCCACAGATCCTCGGGTGGTGCCAGCAACGAGGTGCCCCACATGTGGCAATCGGCCGAGACGTCATTGTTCTCTTCGATGCTTCGATGAAGGTGGAGATCGAATGAGCAGTATCTGGTTGGATAATCGATATACAGCCAGATAGCCATGTGGCCACCCATCCCCTTGATATTCCACCGGGTGTGCTGTCTGGCGAAGCAGTCGAACGGTTCACCTGTGGGAATATGTTCCGGGTTGATGATATGCGCCAGGTGCTTGGCCTTGATGATTCGCGTATCGATGTTGGGCAGAGGTCTTGTGCAGAATTCCTCGATGAGTTGTTGAGGTTCTCGCTGAGCCTCATCGCCGGTGACGTTTCGGTAGTCGGCATAGGCCATGTTCATCGGAAGGCGAATGGGCATCGCCGATCCACTGGCTTGCATTCCAGCGTAGCCACGAATCGCTATCTGCTCGATGTTGTGGCCTTCGGAAAGACTCGGCCTGATGGCCATCATGCTGATCGTTGCATTCGCGGATTGGCCAGTGACGGCGGAAGTCGCTTCGAACAAATCCGCACGCCGGGCTCGTTGCCGTTCCGGGTTCGATCCTTGTTGGTGCAGGAGCAGTGCCGCCTCGAAGCCTGACTGACTCAAGCTGATGTTTCGAAGAAACAGCTCGAACTTTTCGACTGCAGCAACGGCATTCGAGAGCAGTTTTCGTGAGGTGCCAGTCTGGGCCAATGCATCGAGGAACTGTCGAAGTCCCTGTGTTCCAGGTAGCTGCGTAAGTAGTTGCGGCCCCGGGGAAGTGTCTCCGGATTTGCCGAGCTTCACGATTCTCTGGCAGGTCATACGCCCGACGTGGAGTTCATTCGAAAGAGCGGAGGCTCTGCGTCCATCGACGGTGGGTAGCTTGAGTATGCCTGTGAAGGCCTCATGCAACTCTCGGGCCACGTCTGTGGCCTCTTGAACCATTTGATCTGTCAGAATGATGGGCATGAAAAAACCCTAAATAGCCGCCGTTTAAGACTGGAAATCATACCCGTATCGTTAATAATGTGAAAAAGCACTGAGTGCAAGTCTGACGGTGGGAGGAATTTCAAAGCCATGCATTTTTATATGTCCTTAGCGACAGCAGTTTTAGCGATGGGATCTATCGCATCAGCGGAGACTCACACCATTGTCGTTGGTGGTGAGGTGAATACCTTTGTCGTGGCCCCTGGCGACACGGTGATCTTTCAAGGTGGATGCCTGACGACGGTGCAATCCGGTCAGCCGTGCATAGCTGATGGCGTGTTCGAAGGGGCGATCTACCCTCCCTTCTGCGATCCATTCACATGGGAAGTCCCTCAGTTCACCTGGGCTGAGCTGCCTTTCTACGCGGTTCAGACCGGGGGGGACGGGACTCCTGCGGATTGCGATACCGCCTGGACAGGTCATATCAGTGTCACTACCGGCGGAGTCACCATTCAAGTGCCGGATGAATACGCAACCATTCAAGCGGCGATCAATGCGGCTGATGATGGGGACACCATCTCCATTGCCGCTGGCACCTACGTCGAACATGACCTGTCCCTTGGAAGCAAGGGCATCAGGATCACCGGCGATACAGATGCCGATGGCAACCCAGCCGTCACCATCGATGCCCAGCAGCAAGGTCGTGTCATGTCCATCAATGGTGAGAGTGCATCGGGCTTCGTGCCTCTGATCCAGAACATGGTCTTCACAGGAGGCTCATCATCAGTTGCTGGCGGTGGTCTGAATTGCACGACAAGCAACGCGATCATTCGCAATTGTCACTTCATCGACAACTGGTGCGGCGGACGTGGTGGCGGGGTGTATCACACGGGCCAATCGAGTGGCCCACCGCCTGGCCAGCCCGTTTCTGCTCGATTTGTTCAGTGCCTGTTTGCCGGGAACACTGCTGACGAAGGTGGCGGCATCTACGGGCGTCTCGGAGTTCCTGAACTGGTCAGCTGCATCGTCACGGACAACTCGGCCACGGTTGGTGGCGGGATCAATCAGTGTTCCTGCAAGTATGCCGTCATGAGCGTGGGGGATACCATTGTCTGCGGCAATTCGCCAGACCAGGCTGTAGGCAATGTCGCCCTTGACACAGCATCCTGTACGACCCCCTGGTGCGACGATCCCGACGGTGATGGTCAGCCCGATGGCTGTCTGTACGACAACGACGGCATTCTGCATGTGCCCGATGAGTACGCCACCATCGCACTTGCGTTCCAGAATGTTGCCGATGGCAATACGATCGCCATTGCGGCGGGCACCTATCTCATGGAAGAAGCCCAGGAGCTCTCCATTTCGGGAATCTCAATCACGATCTCCGGTGAAACCGGCTCCGATGGCCTGCCTGCGACCATCATTGATGGTCAGAACGCGGCATTTGGCATTGAGGTCGTCAGGGGTGACGGAACCACCATCATTGAGAATCTGCATCTGACACGCTGCGTGTATCCACTTAGCTTGATCCTGTGCGACGCCGCCGTGACGAACTGCACCATCGAGACCTGTTTGGGCTACTACGGCGTGGTCTCAATGACCAGTAGCGTCGTCACGTTGAATACATGCACCTTGTCGGGCAATCAGGGAACCTTTGGCGGAGGCCTGATTGCCACCAATCAGGGCGGTCAATCGTCCGAAGTGGCACTGATTGACTGCGTCATCGAAGACAACATCGGCGCCTATCCGGCGTATTCCATTGGCGGTGTGGGCGTGTATTCCGGCCAGGCCATGCTCACCGGCTGCACCGTCAGGAACAACACGTCCGCCGGTATCGCGGGAATATACGTTGCGACAGAGGCGACGATGGCCATTGCCACCACCGCCGTATGCGGCAATGTGGGCTACGAAGGCGATGCAACACAGATCTCCGGCGATTACACGGATGACGGCGGCAACAGCATTCTGGAAGAGTGCATCGAAAGCTGTGCCGGTGATCTCGACGGCGATGGCGCCGTGACAGTCGATGATCTGCTGACGTTGTTGTCCGCCTTTGAATCTGATGGCGATGGTGATTGCGACGACGACGGTGATACCGATGTCAATGACCTGCTAATTCTTATTGGAGTATGGGGACCCTGTAATGCTTAGAACAACGACCTTCACCGTGGCCATGATGGCTCTCGCCGGCGTGCTCGCCGCCAACGTCGAACACGAGGAGTCCACTCCCGTTCTGAAAGCGATGCAGGCTTCGGTCAATGCCGGCCCTCCGATCCATGTTCGGCTTCCCGAGGGTGGAGTTGCCGGGTGGGCGGAAATAGGCGGTTCATCAGCGGCGGCAGGTGATCGCTCACACATACTTGATGCCATCAGTGACTACAGCCGGCGGCACGGGCCCTTTTCAACGCCTGGTACCCGAGGTGTGTTCGAGCCATTTTCGATCTTTCCGGTCGGGGGTCGGGAATGGGAGGATCTGATCATGTTCGACTATGTCGATCTCAGTTCCGACGACGGCACGCTCGAGCACTGGAATTGCGGTGGGCGGTACACCTATGACGGAAGTTATGCGAACAGTGCGTGGCTCAAGAGTTTCGATCAACAGCTCATCGGCGTACCCGTGATCGCGGTTCTCGATGGCACAGTCACGGAATTCCGTGACAGTGAGCCGGATCAGAACGAAGTGCCGGGTGATGGACTGACCAACTACATTGGCATCCATCATGGTGGCGATCGATACTGCTGGTATGAAAGTCTGAAGCAGGGAAGCGTCACCGTCGAGGTCGGTGATGAGGTCCTCGCCGGTCAGCAGATAGCACAGGTGGCTTCGAGCGGAGGCGCTAGTTGGCCTGGTCTTCGCTTCTCGACCTGGGAGCCCACCGGCAATGTTGACGAGTGGATCCATGTCGAACCCTATGCAGGCGATTGCAATCCGGGATCCAGTGGATGGCAGAATCAGATCGATATTCCAGTCGGGGCCGAGTGCAGGGACTTCGGCATCACGACGAGCAATCTGAGCGACTTCTATGCGGATGAAATCTATTCGTGGCGACCGCCTCTGGAAGGGTCGATCACGCTTAATCACGACAGGCTCTGGATGTGGACGTATGCCACGGATATCGGCATATTCAGTACCTATCAGTTGCGGTTCTACGACCCGGCTGGAAACCTGAACTACGACACCGGTACGCAGTGGCTGAATTTCTCATCGACCTCCTACCGGCAATTCATAACCTGGTTTGCGTGGGACATTCCCGGACTGCACACGATCCCGGGTACATGGACAGTGGATGTGATCGTCAACGGTGATCCGTACATCAACTTCCCCCTGGAGGTACTCCAGCCGGGTACGATTCTTCCCAATCGACCACCGAAACCGATTGCGACATCGATCAGTCCACCGGACGCTACGCCGGATGACTTCCTCACCTGTCGTGTCTACACCCTTGATGTCGATGACCCGGATTGGGACCTGCTCAGCTTCGAGTACACATGGACTGTCGGAGGGCGTGTGGTTCGTCAGGTGACCTCGGCGGGTCTGGCCGATCATCTCCCTCGACTGGAGGGTTGCGATGGGGCCGTCGTCACGTGCCAGGTCGTTCCGTCTGATGGTTCTCTGAATGGGCCGACATCATTTGATGTCGTTCGTCTCTCAGGGTTCTCCTCTGGCGACCTCAACTGTGATGGCAGCATCGGTATCGAGGATCTTCTGGTCATTCTCAACGAATGGGGGGCCTGTGATATCTGCTCGGGCGATCTCGATCAGAATGCCGTCGTCGATATCACCGATCTTCTGGCTGTGATCGCTGAGTGGGAGGGATGATCCAGGCGTTTCTGGAGCGATTGGTCATGTTGGCTTGAGGTACTCGAGCGACGGTTTTCAAGAGGCGTTCCGGCTGTTGTGATGCATGTACAGATGGTGGACTCGCATCGAATCCGACCGGACTCGAGATGATCCGCAAGCTTGCTCGCCAGGAGCCTGTGACGTTTGATGGCCATCGCTTCGCGCTATAAATGGGTCAGCAAGAGATACACGAAGAAGATAATCAGGCCTTGCGGCACCGAAAGCACGGCTAGCCAAAGGGTGAATTTGCCCAGTGCCCATCCCTTCATGCAGATGCTTGTGAGTGTGAGGATGAGCGTTGCCCCATAGAGAGGCAGGGCGACGAACCATATCTGAGGCGGAAACACGATTGGTCCGCCCGTGGGATTGTCGCTGAACACGACGTTTATCAGTTGCACCAAGACGGCAATTGTGGCGGTGACGCTCAATACACTCATCACAAAGGCGGTCTTCGATAGGTTGCCGCTGTCGTTGTGCCATGCTTCAGTGAAGGAAAACAAAATCGGCCTGGCCCAAAATGAGTCCGGCATGATCTCAAGCTTGCCGCATTCGGGGCAGATCGCCTCAGCCGCCAGCCCGCCTCTGTCGTAGCCGCACATGCACCTTGGAGTGGTTGATCCGGAT
>DEYM01000055.1 GCA_002364555.1 Phycisphaerales bacterium UBA3158
AGGTTGATCAGTCTGTCCAGACAGTTGTGGCATACATTCGTGCGCGCGTTCACGAACCATTCCGCATCCGGTGGTGTCCAGTCGAGAACCTTCGTCCATGGCTCGAACCAGTCCAGCTCGTTGGCAACGGTCGACCAAAAGTTCTCCGGGTCGTCGATCGAGGCCTGGTGCAGGGCCTGATAGGACTCCATCGAGTCGATCCAGACGCCTCCGCATCGTTCCGCAAAATCCTCCGGAGGATCGAACATCCGTTCTTCACTCAAACTCGACTTGATGTTCTGATGTTCACTCATGGCTACCACCTCCGGAATTCACTGTCCACGATATCGGGATACAACCACGCCTGTGTCGAACTAACGTCTACGACGTTTACCTGACTTGCCTCGACCACCGCGCTTGTTCTTCTTCTTCGATCTGGGCTGCGGCATCTCACGGGCATTCCTCGAAGGCCGCTCCTTGAGCATCAACTCCATGTCGCGCTCGCCGGGATCGACTCTCATCAACAGGACCGTGACGGGATCGCCGATGCACAGGACCGAACCCGTACGAGAGGAGACCAGTTGACCCGTGCCCTCGATCGGCACCCATCGCTCTGGACGATTCCCTTTGCCGCCCATGTCCTCCCAGGTGACCAGCCCTTCCGCGAGATAGCGATCAAGGGCGATCCAGAGACCTGCCGAACTGAATCCGGTGATGACACCGGGGAGTTCTTCGCCGACGAACTCGCTCTCGAGATACTGAAGCACCAGAAATTCCCTCAGATGCCGCTCGGCTTCCTCCGAGTTCTTTTCCATCTGAGTACAGGTACGCCCAAGTTCAACGAGAGTGGTCATGTCCAGGACACGGTTGTCATCGTTCAACACGCCGGACAATTCCTGTCGACGACGTCCTCCTCGAGCCTTGCCATTGTCCGTGGCATCGAGGTACGCCTGCAATGCACGATGCACGGTGAGATCGGGATACCGCCGGATCGGACTCGTGAAGTGGGCATAGGCATTCGATGCCAATGCGAAATGTCCGATCGGCAACGGACTGTACTCCGCCCGAGTCAACGTTCGAAGAACGGCGAAGTGAACAGCTCGAGCGGCCGGCGTATCCGCGGTCTTCTCGAGAAGTCCCTGGAGATCCTTGCGAGTGACCGAATCCGTCAAGCGGTATCCCAGCGATATCGCCAGGACACGAACGCCTTCCATATCGTCGAGTTCGGGATCCGGATGAATACGTCGCAGAACCGGCAGGTCGAGTCCATGGAACAGTCTGGCAACCGCCTCGTTGGCCTCGACCATGAACATCTCGATCAGCGTATGGGTGAACGCACCGTCCTCCGGCCGCACATCCTTCACATGACCTTCATCATCGAAGAACAATTCGGCGTCGGGCAGATTGAGAACGATCATTCCATCACGAAGACGTCTCTGACGAAGCGCCTTGGCAAGCCTGTTCGCCTCGTGAATGCACTCGATCACCTCCGGCTGGCAGTTGGTCTCGGAACGCATGTGCTTCCGCGCTTCCTGGAGATCACCGTCGATGATGGCCTGCGCCTCGAGGTACGTCAGTCGCTTGCGTGATCGAATGACGGTGGAGGCGAATCGCTGACCGATCACCACGCCTCGATGATCGAATGTGATGAAGGCACTCTTGCAGAAACGATTGACGCCTTCCTGAAGCGAACATACCCCGTTGGAGAGAATCTCCGGAAGCATTGGCAGGACGACACGCGGCAGATAGGTGCTGTTTCCACGGAGAGTCGCCTCGACATCCATCGGATCACCCTGCTTGACGAAGGCGGACACGTCCGCGATGTGGACACCAAGCGTCCACTCCCTCGAAGCCGCATCGAACGTGATCGATATCGCATCATCGAAGTCACGTGCATCGGGTGGATCAATCGTGAAGATGATTTCCTGGGTGAGATCCTCACGGTCGTCGGGGACGCTCTCCCGGTAGGCTTCGAATTCCTGGGCGGCTTCTCTGGCCGCGTTGGTCACGGCCTCTGGGAAAGTGGTGGCCAGACCGAATGAAGCGATCGTCGCCGATGTCTCCACGTCGGGCTTTCCCGACTTTCCCAGAACCTCGGTGACGGCAGCCTCGCCCAGGACATCGCCATCCGGACTCGCGACCAATTCGAACACCACCTTGTCGCCATCACGAATAGGCCTGGCATGGGGATCTCGGATGACCAGCAGCCCCTGCAAGGCGCGGCCATCGGGACGTATCAACCAGTTTTTCTTGCGATGAAGAACCGTTCCAGCGAACGTGCTTCTTGCTCGATTCAGGACTTCCTCGATACGACCCGCGGGCCCTCGTCCCTTGGTGCCCTTGCGACGAGCCACCGTGACCAGGACATGGTCGCCCGAAATGGCGCCGCCCATCGCCGCCGGTGGAATGAAGATGTCTCCTTCACGACATGGATGATCCGGAGTGACGAAGCCAAACCCTTTTCGGTTGACCTTGATGATGCCCTCACAGGTATCCTCCAGCTGCGGTAGACGCCACCGACCATCAGGTCCCTTGTCGAGTCGTTCCTGAGATTCGAGCAACGCCAGCGCCGCATCGAAGAAGCTTCGATTCTCGCTATCGACAGAGAGCGTTTCGGCCAACTCACCTGTAGTGAGAGCAGAACGTTCAGGCCTTGCGAGAAGGCTGGTGATTCGATTGATGTATCGCTGTGGCATAGAGTGGACGCCTCAACGATAACGAAGGTGATCCGCTGACGCGAATCAGTCTCCGGAAGTCGATTTCTTGCCGGAGGAGCCCGTTTCCTTCTTGGGCTTGGATTCACCGGACTTGGTCTTGTCCGAATCCTTCTTAGAGCTGTCCTCTTTCTTGGCCTTCTTGTAGGACTCGCTGCGGTAGTCGGTCTCATAGAAACCACTACCCTTGAAGAGGACACCCGAGCCTGTTCCGATCAGTCGCTTGAGCTTGGACTTCTTGCATTCGGGACACTTGCGCTTGATCGGCGCACTCATTGACTGGAAAAGCTCGAAGGCGTGCCCACATGATCCACATTCATAGTCGTAGGTCGGCATGGTTCGGTTCCTCAGGAGGCGACAGCCACTTTAGCCGGACGAATGACCTGGTCACCGATCATGTAGCCGGCCTGCATGATCATCACGATGTGATCGGCCTCGATCTCATCGGATTCCTGACGAAGCATGGCTTCATGCTTCATGGGGTCGAATACATCGCCAATGGCCGGTTCAAGCCGCACGACGCCCTGATCCGTCAGGATCTTGAGCAGTTCATTGCCGGCAATCTTGAACCCTTCGACAAGCTGCTCTGTCGTGATCGAATCCTGCGAAGCCGCCATGTCGAATTGGTCGAGCACGGGAAGAATGCGTCGAATGAGCGACACCCTGGAGGCAAGCTCGACACGACGCTCGTTCTCAGACGCCCTTCTCTGGTTGTTGCTGACTTCGGCCAACGCGCGAAGCCTGTCCTCGCGGGCCTGCTCCCGTTCGATGCGAAGCTGCTCCATGACCGCCGCCGATGTCTCATCCGAGGAGGAGATCACTTCCGTGATGTCTTCATCGGAGAACTTCTTGAGAACGACTTCTTCTACAACGGACTCCTGTCCGTTGACATCATCACCTGACTCATTCGTGGTTTGTTCATTGCTCATGACGGTGCCTTGCCTGATCTTGTCGGAAAGCGGGCCTAGCGGCCCGTGACGGCGTCCTTGATTCTGTTCCAGAACGATGGATTCGTCGCATTGATCTCGATGTCCTCGGTCTCTGCATAGTTGGTAAGCAATTCACGCTGTTCATCGTCCAGCTTGCTTGGCACGATGATCTGAAGCACGGAGATCAGATCGCCCCGGCGACCAGTACGAAGTCCGGGAAGACCCTTCCCTTCGATTCGGAAGATGGAACCATGTTGAGTTCCACCGGGAACATCAATGTGACCTTCCAATTCATCCTGATCGAGCAGCGGCACTGGCACGCTCGCTCCCATCGCCAGCTGAGTGAATGAAACAGGCAACGCGACGATCAGATCGTCGCCATCCCTTTCAAACTGCTCATGCGGTTCAACACGGCAGACAACGTGAAGATCGCCTCGCCCGGCCGAACCGGATGGATCGACTTCCACGGGAGGTGGCTCGCCCTCGCCCTGGAGTCGAACAGCCTGACCATCGTGAATACCCGCAGGGACCCGTACCGACAGTCTGCGTTCGACACTCATGCGGCCACGGCCACGACAGTCGTCACATGAGTCGGTGACAACCGTCCCTCGCCCCTTGCAGGCAGGACAATTCGTCACCATGCGGAACATGCCTCCAAGGCCCGCCTGCTCGACCTGACCACCACCTCCACACGTAGTGCACTTGGAGGGTGTCGTGCCTGGTCTGGCACCTGAGCCGTCACACGTGTCGCAGACATCGAGTCGGGAGAAGACCACTTCGGTCTCGACGCCCGAAAGAACATCCTGGCGCGTGATCTGCACCTCGGTCTCGAGATCGTAGCCACGAACGGCCTGGCGACGACCGCGACCGCCTCCG
>DEYM01000007.1 GCA_002364555.1 Phycisphaerales bacterium UBA3158
TGGGTCCCCGCATCGATGACCTTGCCGTGATCCATCACGACGATTCGATGGCAGTCAAGGACCGTGGCCAGTCGGTGGGCGATGACCAGCACGGTGCATTGCCCGGTGACCTGACGAATGGTGTCCCCGATGGCCGCTTCCGATTCGGAGTCGATCTGGCTGGTGGCCTCGTCGAGGACGAGAATGGTCGGCTTCCTGAGGAGTGCCCGGGCGATCGCGATGCGCTGTCGCTGGCCCCCCGAGAGCGAGGCGCCCTGTTCCGCGACGCTGGTGTCGTATCCGTTCGAGAGGCGATCGATGAACGAATCGGCATGGGCCAGCTCGGCTGCTTCACGTATCTCGTCGGCCGTTGCGTGATCGACACCGAAGGCGATGTTCTGCGCAACGGTGCCATGGGTGATGAACGTCTCCTGGGTCACGACGCCGATCTGATCACGAAGACTCTTCAGGCTGAACTTGGAGATGTCGTGTCCATCGATGCGTATGCAGCCGCTGTCGGGAATCAGTAGTTGCGGCAACATGCTCAGCAGCGTGGTCTTGCCGGATCCATTGGGGCCGACCACGGCGATGCGTTCGCCCCGCTTCAGGGTCAGATTGACATCGACCAGGGCGGGCTGTTCGGCGTTCGGATAGGTGAAGTCCAGACCTTCGAAGGCGATGCTCTCCTCATGGGAAGGCAGCGCAGCGGCCGATTCCCGGGCATCTTCCGGAATATCGTCGATGGCTTCGCGAAGTCTCGAAGCGGGTGCTCCAGCGGCGCTGATCTCGTTGATGATGCCAGCCAGTGGACGGAACGAGGCGCCGGCGACGGCTAGCGATCCCAGCGAGAGCAGGAAGTCCTCGAATGGCAGATCGCCACGGATGATGTTCTTGGCCGCGATCACCGCCAGGGCCGCGAGGACGAGGATGGCCAGGACCTCCACGATCGGACTGCTGACGGCTCTGGCTATTCGCATTCGCAGTTCGTGCTTGACGACCTGCTCGTTCATTTCCTTGAATCGCTCGCGACATCTGTTCTCGGCCGTGTTGGCCTTGACGGACCGAAGTCCCTGGAGCGTCTCCGTCGATTGCTTCAGAAGATCCTGCTGGGCTTCGAGCGAACCCCTGAAACCGCGTCGGACGTTCTTGGCGAGCTTGCGGAGAATGATCGCGAGAATCGGTCCCACGATGATGGCGGCGATGACGATCTTCCAGTCGAAGATGATGGCGACTATCAAGGCCGCCAATCCCTTCGTGAGCTGCGCGACCGATTTGCCAAGAACGGCGACAAGTCCCGACTGGAGCCCCTCGGCATCCTTGACCAGACGGGCCACATACTCGGATGGCCCCTTGGTCACCACGCTTCCGAGGGGAAGCGACAGCACCCGATCGAAGAGGCTCATTCTCACATCGGCGACGGTTCTGGTCGCCAAGGTCTGACTGAGGTACTGATGAAGGAAGTTCGCGCTGGCACCCAGCACGGTCAGTACCGAAAGACACACGACGATCAGAAGCACTCCATCGAAGAGATCCGTCGGCAGCTCGGCGACGATCCAATCGGGTACTTGCCAGTAGCCTCCGGCCGCGTTCACATCCTCGGCCATGACCTTGAGTGAACGACCCTTGACCGGATCCAGCACCTGGGCCAGGATCGGCCCGAGGCTCAGGAGCCCCACACCCAGCCCGGCGGCCGAGACGACGGCGCACACCAGTGCCAGAACGGTCGCCAGTCGGTGAGCCGCCATGATCTTCACGAAATGCCAGAAGTCGCTCATGGGTTCAGGGAGTATCCCTTCTTGAGGCCGTGCTCTCCACCTTCATGAGGTCTTCCCAGAAGCCGGGGTAGCTTTTCGCCACGCAGGAGGGGTCTTCGATCGAAATTCCACCCTGCCTGAGCCCCAGAACGGCGAATGCCATCGCCATCCGATGATCGTCATAGGTCTCGATTCGACTGGGTGTGGCGGTCTCGGTCAGGTCCGTCTGGGGGTGGATGACCAGATCATCGCCCTCGATGACGACCTTGGCGCCGGTCCTGGTCAGTTCGGTGGCGAGTGCTTCGACTCGATCACATTCCTTGACCCGAAGCGTCTCGAGTCCGGTCAATCGCGTGGCATCGGATGCACAGGAGGCGACGATGGCCAGTGCCATGGCGCCATCGGGCATCATCGAGGCATCGAGATCGCCCCATCCTTCATGTTGATGTCCCGGGTTGATGCAGATGATTCGGTCGCCGATGCGTTCAAGTCCGAGGCCTATCCGGCCAAGGGCCGCGATCGCCTGATGATCCGGTTGACCATCGGTGGGATCGAGTCCGATCAGCTCGATGCGTGAACCGAGAATGATCGTCGCCAGCGATGCCCAGTAGAGCGCCGATGACGCATCCGCTGGAATACGTCGATCGATCGCCTTGATGTCGCCTGGTGACACGCGGATGTTGCGAAGATGCCCATCGGCATCCTCGATGACGGTGACATCGACACCCCATGCCTTGAGTTCCGAGATGGTGAGCCTGATGTAGGCTTCGCTCGTTGGCACATCGGTGAAGTTCAGTTCGATGCCGTCGTGTATGTGCGGCGCAATGAGCATCAAGGCCGACACGAACTGGCTCGACGCCTGTGCCGCGACATCGATGCGTCCTCCCTTGATTCGACCCGGGTGTACTCGAACAGGCAGATGGCCCGGCTTTCCGAGGGGTTCGATGTGGGCGCCCAGATCAGTGAGCATCCCGATCAGTTCGGACATGGGCCGTTCACGAAGTCGGGGCGATCCGTCGATCGAGACCGGACCTTCCGTGAGACTGGCCAATGCCAGGACGAATCTGGCGGGTGTCCCGCCGGCGCCCATGTCGATTGTTCCGATGTCGGGCCTGAGTGAATCGACTCCGGTGATCGACACGACATCCGCATCTCGTGTGATGGTGGCTCCGAATGTTTCCAGCGCGGCCACGAGGGCGTTGGTGTCATCGGATTCCAGGATGCCTCTCAGATGGGAGGTCCCCTTGGCCATCGCCGCCAGAAGCAGCGCCCTGTTGGAGAGGCTCTTGGAACCAGGCACCTGGACGGCCGCATCGACTGGGCTCGGCAGAGGCATGACGGATCGTGGTCTGGAGGTCACGATCAGTCTTCCTTGCGGAATACGGCGACGACATCTTCAACCGGGATCACGAAGAGGCGATTGTCGCCTTCGAAATCGACCGGAATGCTTCTCTTGGGATTGAAAAGCACCTTGTCGTATTGCTGGATGGGATAATCCACATCGTTTTCCACCTGGGCACTGATCGCCACGATCCGACCGGTGAGGGTGGGAATCTCCATCTTGTCGGGCAGGTGGATACCAACCTTGGTGACCTTGCGGTCCTCATCCTTTCGGACGAGAACTCTGTCCCCAAGAGGCTCCACGACCTCGATCGACTTGACGCTGGACCTTGATGACGTCATAAGCGTGTTAATGATACCCGGGGGATGGCCTCCTGGGGTGGTATTCCATCTCCGAGTAGGCCTGATGACCACTTGCACGCCCTCTTTCGCTATCCCGGCAACTACAGGGGAACCGATCATGCTTGAAAAACTTCGCTCACTCGTTCGCGACATCCCCGACTATCCCTCCAAGGGCATCATCTTCCGGGATATCACACCCCTGCTGTGCGATCCTGCCGGCCTCTCGCTGGCGGTCGAGATGATGGTCAATCCCTTCAGAGGCATGAACATCGACATCGTGGTCGGAGCGGAATCCAGAGGGTTCATCTTCGGTACCGCGTTGGCTCGGGCACTCAATGCCGGCTTCGTCCCGATCCGCAAGAAGGGCAAGCTTCCGGGCAACACCATCAGCGAGGACTACGAGCTCGAGTACGGCCATGACACACTGGAGATTCACGATGACGCGATCAAGTCGGGCCAGCGGGTCCTGATGGTCGACGACCTCATCGCGACCGGTGGCACCCTGGAAGCCGGCGTGAAGCTCATCAAGCAACTTGGCGGGAATCTGGTGGGCATCAGCGTGCTGATCGAGCTGGAGGCCCTCAATGGCGCTCGTCTGGTGAATCCTCATGAGGTTCATGCGGTTCTTCGCTATTGATCTGACATCCTGAAGGTTATGATGGTGACACTCGTCATCTCCTCGCGGCCCCCATCGAGCCCACTGGTTCCCTGCCGGCGTTGAGGAAGTTTCAGGAGCCTTGACATGACGACCGTGAACACATCCACCCCGAGGACCGCTGCCGATCCCTTGGCACTCGTCGACGTTGACCACGTGAAGTTCTTCGTGGGCAACGCCAAGCAGGCGGCCTTCTTCTACGCGTACAACTTCGGCTTCACCATCTCCCAGCGTGCCGACCTGACCACGGGTTCCCGTGATCGAAGTCGCTATCTGCTCACCCAGGGCAATATCCGGCTGCTGCTGGAGACGCCGCTGAGCAAGAACGATCCGGCCGCTCAGGAGCTCACCCGCTACGGAGACGGCGTCAAGGACATCGCCTTCACGGTCGATGATGCCGAGACGGCCTGGAAGCAGGCGGTCAAGAATGGTGGCGAGAGCGCCTACGAGCCCCACACCGTCTCG
>DEYM01000163.1 GCA_002364555.1 Phycisphaerales bacterium UBA3158
ATCTCATCACGTTGTTGGGTCTCTTCGGTTCCAATGGTGGACAGGGCGACATCAACTACGATGGTGTCGTGGATGTTCAGGACCTTCTCGAGATACTGGCCAACTGGGCGACTGGCTGCTGATTCGATACACGATGAATTCAATATCCTCGGCTGTACCGGCGACGAATCGATTTCCGATCTCCCTTGGGCTGATGCTCGTGGCGGAGCTGTGCATCCTCGCTGCTCGGGCGGCGTTTCATCAGCGAGGCAACGAGGCGCCATCTCTCGACACGTTGATCTGGCTCTGGCCTGCATGCTGGGCAGTAGTCATCATCTTCTGCATGATGATGGTGTCCTGGGGACACAGCATCGGTCGTCCCAGCAAGGGCGTCGTCGGCGGTTGGCGAGTGGCACTCGTCATGGTTCTGAGATTGTGCATTTCGGCCGGTATTCTGGCCGTTCCACTGATCGCGGTCATCTACGCGATCATCATGCTTGTGTTGGCGCTGGCGAGTGTGAACGCGCCGATGGGGTGAGTCCGTCAGCCGTACCGACTAGTTGACGTTCGAGGTCAGATCATCGTCGATCCGGCAGCCGATGTCCTCGCGCCAGAAGGCGCCCTTGAACTGGATGCAACGACAGGCCGCATTGGCCCGTTCCCTCGCCTCGGCGATGGTGGATCCTCGGGCGGTGACACCTAGCACGCGGCCACCATTGGTCACCAGTTGTCCCGTGTCGTCGAGCCGCGTACCCGCATGGAACACCTTGATCGAACCAGGCGCAGACGCTTCGGCGGCTTCGATGCCGCTGATGGGCTGTCCCTTCTCGTAGCTTCCCGGGTAGCCCTCGGCGCACATGACCACGCAGCAGGCGACATCGTCCTCGAAGTCCATGTCGACCGACGCCAGTGATCCGGCGGCGGTCGCCCAGAGCAGCTCGACGAGATCGCCCTTGAGCCTGGTCATCAGAGGCTGGCATTCGGGATCTCCGAAACGACAGTTGAATTCCAGAACCTTGGGACCAGCAGGCGTAAGCATCATGCCCGCGTACAGGACACCTCGATAGTCGATGTCATCACGCTTGAGTCCGTCGATGATCGGCAGCAATACCTGCTGCTCGATGATCTGAAGCAGCTCCTGGGTCATGACCGGCGTCGGGCAATAGGCACCCATGCCACCGGTGTTGGGGCCGACATCGCCTTCCCCGACCTGCTTGTGATCCTGACAGGGATCCAGAATCCAGACGGTCTGGCCGTCAACCAGTGCCAGGACACTGACTTCCTGACCTTCAAGCATCTCCTCGATGAGAATCGTGGCACCGGCCGTGCCGAATGCCTGATCGCCCATGATGGTCTGAATGGCATCCAGCGCTTCTCCGGTCGTTTGACAGACGATGACACCCTTGCCAGCTGCCAGCCCGGTCGCCTTGACGACACATGGTTCGCCTCGTTTGTCGAGCACATCACGGATACCCGGTGTCAGTTCGGGTAGTTCGTAGCTGCCACGATCATCGCTGGAGTGCATGAATCCGATCAGATCATAGGCCTCGGAGAGAAGAGGGTGCCCCTGCAGCTCACGATCAATGCCTCTGAGTATCCATCGACGTGCCGAATTGGCCGTCGAGAAGGTGCGACCTTCGGCCGTGGGCACGGCGACCTGTTTCATCAGCGACTTGGCAAAGGCCTTGTCGGCTTCGAGCGCGGCGGCTGCCCTGCATGGGCCGAAGACGAGTCGTTCGGGTGTGGAGAGGGCATCCACGATCCCCTGCGACAGAGGTACTTCCGGACCGACGACGATCAAGTCGATGCGTTCCTTCTCGCACCATCTGATCATGGCGAAGTGATCCTTGTGATCCCATTGACACGGACAGGCCTCTGTAGAGGCCGATAGGGCACCGTTGCCGTGATCCGTCGTGAAGAGGACTTCGCATCTGGGCGATTGCAGAAGCTTCCATGCCAGGGCATGTTCACGACCACCTCCACCGATGAGCAGGATGCGACACTTTTCCGGGCACGTTGTGTTGGTTGATTCCATGGCAGACAGGAACGATACCACGGAGAGCGGGCTACTTCTTGCCGCCACGTTTTCCACGTCTGGTGATGCCAGCTCGTGATCTGGCTCGACCGGCCCTCGATTTGCCGGAGGTCGTGCCGTCATTGCCTTCCCTCAGATGCTTGACACGATCCCTGAGCGAGGCGGCCTTCTCGAATTCCAGACGATCAGCGGCCGCCAGCATGTCCGCCTCCAACGCCGCGACCTGCTCCTCGAGATCCAGATCGAGCTCCTGCCCATCGCCTCCGAGGGAGGCCATGGCCGTTCTTCGAGCGTTGAGCTCCTGATCCAGACCACGCCTGATGGCCTTCTTGATGGTTGCCGGAGTCAGATCATGAGCTTCGTTGTAGGCCATCTGGATGGATCGACGTCGATTCGTCTCATCGATGGCGTTCTGCATCTGTTCCGTGACCTTGTCACCGTACATGATGACTCTGGCATTGACGTTTCTGGCGGCTCGGCCGATGGTCTGTATCAGACTGGTTTCGCTTCTCAGGAATCCCTGCTTGTCGGCATCCATGATGCACACCAGCGAGACTTCAGGCAGGTCGAGTCCTTCTCGCAGCAGATTCACACCCACCAGGACGTCGAAGGTGCCTTCCCTGAGATCACGCAGGATCTCCAGCCGATCAAGGGTGTCGATGTCGCTGTGGAGATACCGCACCTTGATCTGCCGTTCGTCGAGATAGGCCGTGAGATCCTCGGCCATGCGCTTGGTGAGGACCGTGACCAGAACACGTTCCTTCATCTTCGCCTGGGCAATGCACTGTTCAACGAGATCGGGCACCTGATTCTCAGCAGGCTTCACGGTCACGACGGGATCCAGCAGCCCGGTTGGTCGAATGATCTGCTGAACGATGTTGGTACCGGATCGTTCCAGTTCCCATTTGCCGGGCGTGGCGGAGACGTGGATGAGCTTCGGAACCAGCTCCTCGAATTCCTCGAACTTCAAGGGACGATTGTCGAGACAGCTGGGCAGCCTGAAGCCGTGATCGACGAGGACC
>DEYM01000155.1 GCA_002364555.1 Phycisphaerales bacterium UBA3158
CCTGACACTCAGGATTCGGAGGGCTGCTCGAGTTCCTCGACAGAGGGACAGGTGCACACGGGATTGCGATCGCCATAGGGATTGTCCACACGATCGACGGGTGGCCAGAACTTGCGATCTCTCAACCATTCACCGGGATAGGCGGCCTCGGCTCTGGTGTACGGATGGGGCCAGTCGTCCGAGGTCACTGTCGCCAGGGAGTGTGGTGCGTTGCGAAGAACGTTGTTCTCGGCATCCGAATCCCCCGACTCGATGGCCTCGATCTCGGCACGGATACCGATCATCGCGTCGCAGAATCGATCCAGCTCACCTCGGGATTCACTTTCGGTCGGTTCGATCATGAGCGTTCCCGCGACGGGCCAGGACATCGTCGGCGAGTGGAAACCGTAATCCATCAGTCGCTTGGCGATATCGTCGATTCGAACGCCCGCCTTCGTGAACGGCCTGCAGTCGAGAATGAACTCGTGGGCACAACGACCGTTTTCGTTCCGGAACATGATCTCGTAATGCGACTCGAGTCTCTTGGCCATGTAGTTCGCGTTGAGGATGGCCGTCTCGCTGGCACGCGTCAATCCTTCATCACCCATCAGGGCGATGTACATCCATGAGATCGGAAGGATGCTGGGGCTGCCCCATGGTGCCGCTGAAATGGCGGTAATTGCTTCGTCACCTGCGGACTCCGGCCTGACGACCGGATGCCCCGGCAGGAACGGCGCCAGATGGGATCCCACACCGATGGGACCCATTCCGGGTCCACCACCACCGTGGGGAATGCAGAAGGTCTTGTGAAGATTGAGATGACAGACGTCCGCACCGATTTCACCGGGACGGCAGAGACCGACCATGGCGTTCATGTTGGCACCATCGAGATAGACCTGGCCACCGGCCGCATGGACCAGTTCGGCGATCTCCCGGATCGTGTCCTCGAAGACACCATGTGTGGAGGGATAGGTGACCATGACGGCGCCGATGCGATCTCCATGTTCGGCGATCTTGGCTCGAAGATCATCGAGGCAGATGTCGGCATCGGTGGTCTTGACGGCCACGACCTTGAATCCTGCTGCGATGGCGCTGGCGGGATTGGTTCCGTGAGCCGAGGCGGGAATCAGGCAGACGTCCCGCTGTGTATCGCCGCGATGCAGATGCCATGCACGGATGACCATGAGGCCGGCGAATTCACCCTGTGAACCCGCGTTGGGCTGAAGAGAGACGGCATCGAAGCCGGTGATGTCGCAGAGCCATGATTCCAGCTTGCGGAACATCTGGAGATAGCCCTCGGTCTGATCGACCGGGGCGAATGGATGAATCCTTCCGAATTCCGGCCAGGTGACCGGAAGCATTTCGGTCGTGGCATTGAGCTTCATCGTGCATGAACCCAGGGGGATCATCGAGTTGGCCAGCGAGAGATCACGTTCCTGAAGACTCGTGATGTAGCGGAGCATCTCGGTCTCGGAATGATGCGTGTTGAAGACTTCATGGGTGAGATAGGCGGAGTCGCGTCGAAGCCATTCGGGGAAGAGCTCGACCGATTCGGCCGCATTCCCGAGATCGATCTTGGTCGACTCGCCACGATTGAAGGCCTCGAGGATCATGTGCACATCGGCTTCGGTGGTGGTCTCGTCGAAACTCACTCCGATGGCGTGACCATCCTCGTAGCGGCGTAGATTGAAGCCACGCGCGATGGCATGCCCCATGATTCCATCGATCTCCTCCGGCGCCACGTCGACGCGGACGGTGTCGAAGAATGGAACGGCAGCCACTTCTCGACCGAAGTGCCTCAACGCCGTTGCGAAGCTGCGGGCCATGGAAGCGACACGGGTGCCGATTCGATGGATCCCATCGGGACCGTGATAGACGGCATACATCGAGGACATGATCGCCAGAAGGACCTGCGCGGTGCAGATGTTGCTGGTGGCCCGATCCCGCTTGATGTGTTGTTCGCGTGTCTGGATGGCCATGCGGAGCGCGCGGCGATTATGACGGTCGCGTGATACGCCGATGATTCTGCCGGGCATCTTCCTGACGAACGCCTCGCGTGTCGACATGAAGGCCGCATGCGGTCCGCCGTATCCCATCGGGACCCCGAATCGCTGCGAGGAGCCGATGGCGATATCCGCATCGAGCTCGCCAGGTGAGGTCACCATGGTCAATGCCAGAAGATCCGTGGCCATCACGACCAGGGAACCGCCATCGTGCGCCTGCTGGATGAACGACTTCCAATCATGGAATCGGCCATCCGTATCCGGATACTGGATGAGCGATCCGAAGACCCCATCGAAGTCCGGGGTCGCCTGCTGAGTGAGATCCTCGATGCGAAGCTCGATGCCCAGCGGCCTGGCACGACCTTCCAGAACGGCCAGTGTCTGTGGATGGCATCGATCGGACACCATGAAGACCGTCCGCTTGTCCCGGGACAGGTTGAAGCACATGATCATGGCTTCGGCCGCAGCGGTCGACTCATCGAGCAGGGACGCATTGGCGATCGGCAGACCGGTGAGATCACTGACCATGGTCTGGAAGTTCAGGAGTGCCTCGAGTCGCCCTTGCGAGATCTCCGACTGATACGGCGTGTACTGCGTGTACCAGGCTGGATTCTCCAGAATATTGCGTTGAATGACGGCGGGAACGATGGTGTCGAAGTACCCCATGCCGATTCCGGTTCGATGAACCTGGTTGCGATCCGCCAGTTCACGAAGGGCTCCCAG
>DEYM01000135.1 GCA_002364555.1 Phycisphaerales bacterium UBA3158
TCAAATTCTTCGAGATACCTGACGGTCTGCCATTCGCCTGATGATGCCTCTGAAAAGCTTCCATTGATAACCCCGTCCGTCTGATAGCCCGCTGCAGGCAGAGCCGTTGCGGTGATGAGAGCGGTTATAGCGATGGTTTTTCTGACGTGATTTGAATGAAGCATGAGACACCTTCTGCTGATGAGTTATGAAGATATGATTGACTTGCAGTTGGTAAACGCAACCGTTTGCATAGCTCCTTCGATCGTATGAAGACCCGATCGATATTCACGATGAAAAATCTATTCTTCTCTTACTTCAAAATCCGTTTGAGTATGAGCTTGTCTCACGTATGCGTTTCGGCTTTGTCCTCCTCATGATCTTTGCATGGCGGAATATTGGATGCTGCCGGGCATACTTGTGCGTACCGAAGTAATCATGCTTGATATTCTGTTCTGCCGGACTTGTACTGCGGGGGGTGGCGTATACGTCGGCTCCAATACGCATTCATGGAATGCCTGTGACCATGCGTTTTCAGTGTCTTGGTCGGGTTGTCTTCCCATGGCACGCGTGTGTCGCTGAGGAGGAATCCTGGGCTGATTCAGCAGAGGATCCGACCAGTCGAAACTGTAGTACGCTTTGATTGATCGGAGGATCAATGTGATGATTGCCTATCTGTGCCTTCTGGTCTCTTGCGTTCTGGCGGAACCTCTGCCCTTGATCGATCCCGAGTTCAGTGATGGCCTCGATACCTGGGCCGTATCAACTCCGGAGCAGATCGATTCATTCCTTCTGGAAGATGGAGAGGGTTCGCCCGATGCGACTGACGGGCAGTGCCTGCAACTCTCGTCGGGGACTTCGATCGAGACACGTGCGCCGATTCTTCGATCCATGAAGGCGGGACAGTCCCTTCATGTCGTGGTATCCCTGAAAGGCGACCTGCCGGATTCTCCAGTCCGATTCGCGCTCGTCGAACCCTCTGGTGCGATCCATTGCGGCGATGAGATCTCCGCCTCAGAAACATGGAATCGGTATCGAGTTGCACTCATGTCCAAGGTGGATGCGTCCGGTCCACTTCGGCTTCGAATCATTCAGCCAGGTACCTCCGATGGCATTTTGCTGGACAACCTCTCGCTCGAGTTGATCGATCCGGCAGGAGACGACTTCGAGTCCCTTTTCAATGGTGAAACCCTGGAAGGTTGGATCGGCGATACGGATGGGTACAGTGTCGAAGAGGGTGTTCTTCGGGTTGCGCCTGGTACCGGCGGAGACATCAGGACGAAGTCCGAATTCAGCGACTTTCAACTGAGATTCGATTTTCTTCTGAGCCCAGGCTCCAACAATGGAATCGCGGTCCGGGCACCTCTTGAAGGCAATGCCGCCTATGAGGGTATGGAGATACAGGTTCTCGACAATCTTTCCGAGTCCCATTCCAAGCTGAAGCCCTGGCAGTATCACGGTTCGGCCTATGGGATCATTCCAGCGAAACGTGGTTGGATGCTTCCCCCCGGGCAGTGGAATCGTCAGGAGATAAGACTGGTCGGGCGTCGCCTGACGGTCACCTTGAACGGGCATGTGATTCTCGATGCGGATCTCGATGAGGCCTTGAAGGATGGGCCGGTGTCCGGAGCCGAGCATCCCGGGGCGGCTCGCGCGTCCGGACATGTGGGTTTCTGCGGATATGGGTCGGAAGTCTCGTTCCGCAACATCAGGATCCGACCGGTGATGAAGCGGAATCAAGGGACCCAGAACGGGGTCAAGTCGCGGTAGAGGGGCTGCTGGATGTCAAATGCACCTCTCCTGAAGGATTCCACCTTGACATACCCCCGGGCCAGATCCAGCATTGGGTGTCTAGAATTCCGGAAACCATGACCATGAACCTGATCCTTCCTGCAACCTTGCTGCTCACGGCAGCCGCTTTCTCGTCTCCTGCCATGGCAGGGATAGAGGCTTCTGTTCGCTGGGGTGACATCGCCTGGGACGAAGCCACCGGGCAGGGGACCATGGCTGTCAAGTGGCAGTCCGCCACCGAGCAGCTGGCAGGCTTCCAGTTCAATCTGCCATGTCAGGTCGATTCCATCTCGGCTCTGGAATGCGGCGACAACTGGTCGTTGAATCTGATTTCCGGTGTCGTGATCTGCTACTGCGACACGGCGAGCTCGTACATACAGCCTGGTCCGGATGAAGTCGGTCTGGTCACGCTTGAATTCCAGGCGGCATTCGGAGATGAAATCGTCTTCGATCAACCCATCTTCGCCAATGACGATGCCGAATCGATCGACCTCGAATACTCCGACTCTTTTCTCGTCGGGTACCCCGCCTGCCCAGCGGATGTCTTTCCCGCCGAGGGCAGCGATGGAGTCGTGAATATCCAGGAGATGCTGGGTGTCCTGGCGGACTGGGGGTCAAGCGGTAGCCAGTACGACGTCAACTACGACGACATCGTCGATGTCTCGGATGTACTGGTTGTTCTCAGCTCGTGGGGTGAATGCGGCTGATCGCCGTTCTACTCGACACGGCTCATCTTGATCGTCTCATTGATCGCCGTGTCGGTGAACATCACCTTGTTGTCGCCCTCGAAGGCGAACTGGTAGCTTCGTGTGCCGCCATCGAGAAAGAGCACATCGTTCTCGATTTTCCAATGCCCCGTCAACGCTCGCTCGGTGTCCGCATATTTGGCGATGGCCGTGTAGGTCCCGTCCGATGCGAGTGTCATCGAGCTGAACTCGAATGGTCTCTCGGCGATCGTCCCCTTGCCATTCCATGAACCCACAAGCTTTGGTTTCATGGAGCATCCTGCTGTTGTCAGTAGAGCGGCGGCCGTGAGGGCTATGATTCGGAGTGTGATCATTGTGAAAGACCTTCGTGTGGGGATTGTCTGAGTAGTTCAACTGGCATTCTATCGGCCCGCAGGGGCTGTGATCATGGGAAAGACTCGTCGATTTGTCGTTGGGCCGCCTCAGGAATGGTGCAGCGGTCATCTTCTGCCGTATGGCCTGGGGGTCGCCATGGCTCACCCGGTAAAGGATCGGTGGAAATAGGCCCTCCGGTTCATCCGCCCTCGTTCGAGAGCCCGGTCTGGACATTCCATAATCTGGCATAGTGACCATCATTGGCGATGAGATCGTCATGGGTACCTGATTCGAGCAATGTCCCGTTTCCAAGCACATGGATTCTGTGGGCATTTCGAACGGTCGAGAGTCGATGGGCGATTACGATCGTCGTTCGATCTCGGCAGAGTGTCTGGAGGGATCTCTGGATGGCTGCTTCGGTCTCGTTGTCGACGCTTGCGGTCGCTTCATCGAGTACGAGTATCGGTGAATTCTTGAGGACTGCCCTGGCCATGGCAATTCGTTGCCGCTGTCCACCTGAGAGTTTCTGTCCTCTTTCGCCCACGATCGTCTCATAGCCGTCGGGCATCGTGCTGATGAATTCATGCGCTTCGGCCTGGCGGGCGGCATCCACGACCTGATCATAGGTGGGCTGGGTCCAGTGGGAGGGATCGCTGTCGATTCCCTGCCATCCATAGGCGATGTTTTCATGAATCGTTCCATCGAAGAGATACACGTCCTGACTGACGAGCGCTATGGATCTTCGAAGGTCACGAAGTTTCAAGGTTCGAATGGCACGCGAATCG
>DEYM01000126.1 GCA_002364555.1 Phycisphaerales bacterium UBA3158
GGTCTGTTTCCGGCATGGGTCAATCTGGCGGCTGCTCATGCGAGCATGAAGAACTATCAGATGGCCGCCGAGGCGCTTGATTACGCGGTTGTCCTCAATCCCGACTCAAGGCGGGTGAATGTCAACAGGGGCATTGTTCTGGCAAGGCTCTCCCGTTGGGAAGAGGCATCTTCCGCCTTGATGAAGTCCATTCAGATTGCCCCGGAATATGCTCGCAGCTACATCATTCTCTCGCTCGTTGAAAGTTGTCGTGGCAGGGACATGCAGGCGATTTCCATTCTGAATACCTGTATCGACAGGGGGCTGCTGCTTCCGAAGGCGTATCACAACCTTGGTCTGATACACAGCAGGCTGGGAAATCACGAGCAGGCGCTGGCGTCCTACATGACGGCCGTTCAGATCAAGCCCGAGTATGCCAAGGCCTACATGAGCATGGGGCTCGAATATCAATCGAATGAGGACTTCGCAGATGCCAGGGAGGCCTTCGAAAACGCCGTCAGGTACAGGCCTTCGCTGCTGAAGGCCTGGGTTGGCTTGGCGGATATCGCGAGAATCGACGGAGACCTCGACCGTTGCATCGAATGTCTCGAGGTCGCGGTTTCACATGAACCAACGGATCCGGACATCAACCTGAAACTGGTCGAATCATGGGTGGGAAAGGGTGACTTGTCGAAGGCGCGACATCACTTTGAAATCGTCCACAACATCGATGCCTCGAAGGCGGACACGATGAGATCGCTGGTATATCCGGATCAGCATCGGAGCTGATCGGTCATACGACCCGAGGGTTCATTCGATTCTTTCGGCCTGATTTCGCAATCGCCTCGCCATTCCACTCGTGTAGACGGACTGCATGATGAGATCGATGCCCACGAAGAGAATGAGCAGGACGATGCCGAGTTGTGCAATCGATGGAATCCAGAACAGGATTCCAATGACGATCGCCGCGACACCATGTGATAGAAGAAAAGGCCAGTTCGGATTGGCTCGGCGACTGAGTGCGATGCTTGACTCGACCACGCCTCTGACGATCAGGAGTATGGCCAGTATCGCCCTGAGTGCTTCCTGCGATTCCATGGGCCAGATGATCAGGATGATGCCGAGAATGATCGGGACAATCGATGTCAACCAGAGCATCGCATGAAGATCACGTTCTCTGGTCATGGCCCAGAGTC
This sequence comes from Phycisphaerales bacterium UBA3158, assembly GCA_002364555.1. Lineage (GTDB taxonomy): Bacteria > Planctomycetota > Phycisphaerae > Phycisphaerales > SM1A02 > UBA1668. Next base: position 1,176 of record DEYM01000126.1, read on the forward strand.
GCATGCCCAGAAAGATTCCGATGATGCCCGTGATGGCGCCGAAGATTCGGATCAGGAAGGTGTCGGCCGTGGCGGGATCGACTCCAATGATGACGATGGCGGCCAGGACAACAAGAAGGATGCCATCCATCAGGAGCATCCAGGTGGCCAGTCCCCGAGGAGCTGTTTGTTCGTTGTCTTTCATGATCCACATCTCCTGATACCATGTTCAGCATGAGCAAGAAGCAATCCATCGAGGTAGAACTGACGGAAAAGCAGATCGAGTATATCGACGGAATCGTCGAGAGATTCATGCTTCCGGATCGCTCCAAGGCGATCAGGTGTCTGGTCAACTTCCCCAGGGATGAAAAGACCGAGGAAGAGCGGGTTTTCGGCGAGATTCGATGTCTCGACTGCTGATGTCGAGTCAGACGATCTCGATATCAAGCTGCTCCCTCAAGGCTGCGATACCGGCGGGATCCCCGATCACGATCAGGTGATCATCCTCTCTCAGGATGGTCTTGCCAGTGGGTATGTGCCGTTGATCCTGTGAATAGACCAGTGCCACGAGCACCTCGTCGGGCAGATCGATTTCAAAGAGCCGCTTTCCAACCCACTCCCGGCAGGGTCCATGGCTGTCGATGGACAGTGTGAGACTGCGGTCGTTCCTCAGAAGAGAGGCCTTGATCTCAGCCGGGCTCGTGGCAGCTTGCCAGCTGTTCATGAAGCCGTCCTGCTCAACGGCACTGGCCAGGCTCGCCAGTAGTCGCAGATGTTGCGTGGGATCCTCGTCGGGACTGGCCATGAAGAACATGGCGTAGACATGCTCCTCGTGTGTCGAGGCGCCGGTTCCATGACCGACCTGGATATCGAGGCCATTCATGCATCTGACCAGAACAAGATACGGTCTCTGAAGACCGTTCATTCTCAGATGGGGTAGGGCGACGCCGCCCATGACGGGTGTTGCGCCGACGCGGGTACCTTCGAGGAACTGCTGATGGAACTGATCTGCCGGTACGCCGGTTTCCTCCGAGAGATCATCCGAAACCCGTTTGGCGATCTCTCTGAACGATTCGGAGTGCTCCGCCTCGAGGACGTGGGCTCGAGCAATGATCTCATCGAATGGATCGGCTGGGCGCAATCCCTTTTCCTTGATGATCCCCCTCAATTCCACATCCAGTGGATCGTATGGCTGTCGTCCCAATCGAGAGAACAGATGGTAGATCGCGCCCTCACGACGAACTCGACGGGCGGCATACAGTCTGAACCAGACCAGAGAGAGAAGTATCAGTCCGACCGTGAACAGGATGGGAATCCAGCCAAGAAGCACCATGCAGGCGATGCATCCAAGCAATCCGATGGAGGGTAGCCAGGGATAGAAGGGGGCCTTGAAACCGGGGTCGTATGAGTCAAGTTTGCTTTCCCGCATCACGATCAACGCTGCACAGAGCATTCCGAACAGCAGGAGCTTGGTCGTTCCAGCATATTTGGCGATGACCAGGGGATCCAGAAGGACGATCTGGATCGCAACCAGCACGACAGTCACGATGATCGCCATGACGGGTGTTCCGAATCGTCCCAGCTTCCGGAACATGGCTGGAACCATGTGATCGCGACTCATCGCCATTGGATATCGCGAGGCGCTGAGAATGCCTGCATTGGCTGCCGAGAGAAAGGAGGCGATGGCGGCAATTGAAATGACGATCATTCCATTTCGACCCGCGAAGTACTGTGCGGAGAGCGCGGCCGGTGTGTCGCTGGCTGCCAGCTCCTCGGCGGGAATGGTGCCGATCATCACGGCCACTCCGCCCATGTAGAGCAATACCGCGGCGATGAGCGCCAGGATGATTCCCAGTGGTATGTTCCGTTCGGGACTGCGTACTTCCTCGGCGACGCTGGCCACCTTGGTGAGGCCCATGTAGGACACCAGCACGATGCCGGTCATCGACAGGATGTTGTATGTGCCGGCTCCCATGAATTCATCGAAATGCGAAGTGTTGATTTCCGTCCCGCCCTGGATGATGAACCAGGAGAGAAGCACGACCACACCGATCACCAGGACATTCTGCATCTTGGCCGTCTTGCCGACACCAAGCATGTTGATGAACCCGAAGACGATGGCGAGTCCGATGGCGATCAGCGTGATGGGGGCATCATCGACGAACAAGGCGATGTAGTAGCCGGAGCCCACGAGCACGAAGCTGGTCTTCAAGGTCAGGGAGATCCATGAACCCAGTCCTGCCACCGCCCCGGCCAGTGGGCCAAAGGCTCGATCGAGGTAGAAATACACGCCACCGGCCTTCGGCATCGCGGTGGCCAGTTCGGATTTGCACAGCAGTGGAGGAGCCACCACCAGAGCGGCCAGCAGGTAGGAGACCATCAGGGCCGGTCCCACTTCCTTGAAGGCCATGCCCGGGAGGAAGAAGATGCTGCTGATGGTCGTACCAAGGGCGATCGCAAAGACGCCCAGCAGCGAGATATCTTTCTTGAGAGAGCCAGATTTGGCAGCCGTCATACAGTTTTCCCATTGACCACCCGCGGCATGCGTGGATGATTCGATTCTACCCCAGAATCAGGGTGACTTGCGCTACAATGAAGGCATCATCGCCAATCAGGCATGACTTCACCCCGCTTCTCAGAAGGACAGATGCCCGTGTCTCACGAACTCTTCGACCGTCACAGCAAGACCCTGCATTCCGCTTTGGAAGCCATTGAAAGCCGTGCTTTCTGGGCCGCCTATCCCGAGGTTCCAAGCGGAAAGATCTACGGGCAGACCGCCCGTGAAGATGGTCTCAATGCTTGGAAGGCCAGGCTTGGCAAGAAGGCGGACATTCAGCAGCCTGGAACGACCAGCTGGGTTGGTTCCGAAGTGTCGCCATTTGGTGTTGAACTTGAAACCCAATACCCTTCTCCCGATCTCGATGTGCTGGTTCCGGCGGCGGCGGCGGCCATGAAGAGCTGGAAGCGTGCCGATGTGAATACCAGAACCGGTGTCTGTCTTGAGATTCTCGACAGACTCAACAAGCGTTCCTTCGAGATGGGATTCGCCGTCATGCATACGACGGGCCAGGGATTCATGATGGCCTTCCAGGCCGGTGGACCTCACGCTCAGGATCGAGGTCTTGAAGCCGTGGCGTGTGCGTGGCGCGAAATGACTCGATGTCCTTCCCATGCCACATGGAGCAAGCGTGTCTCCAAGACGGATACCGTGACGTTGGACAAGACGTACCGGATTCTTCCACGAGGCGTGGCGATCAACATAGGGTGTTCTACCTTCCCGACCTGGAACAGCTATCCGGGACTCTTCGCGAGTCTCGTCACCGGAAACGCCGTGATCGTCAAGCCTCATCCGGGAGCGGTCATGCCGCTGGCTCTGACGGTTGAGATCGCCAGAGAAGTGCTTGCTGAGGCTGGGTTCGATCCGAACCTGATCACACTCGCCTGTGATGCATCCGACTCGCCGATTGCACAGGATCTTGTCATGAGACCTGAAGTGGGCATCGTCGACTACACCGGCGGCAACGCCTTCGGTGACTGGATCGAGGCCAATGTCCGCCATGCACAGGTCTACACCGAGAAGGCAGGCATCAATACGGTCATCCTCGATGGTTGCGAGGACATCAAGCAGATGACCGGCAATCTGGCATTCTCATTGAGCCTGTATTCGGGTCAGATGTGCACGACCCCCCAGAACATCTACATACCCGCGGAGGGCATCGATACCCCCGATGGCCATGTCTCCTTCGATGACACCGCTTCGGCGCTGATCAAGGCCTTGAACTGGTTCCTGTCCGATCCGGCTCGTGCGGCGGAAGTCTGCGGCGCCATTCAGTCCGATGCGACCAGGCAGAGGATCGAGTCGGCGGCCACAAGCGGTGCAACGGTGTTGAGAGCATCCGAATCGATCGAGAACGAGCACTTCCCCGAGGCGAGAACGGCCACGCCCCTGGTCCTTCAGGTCGACGCCGCCGATGCGAAGATATTCCAGCAGGAGATGTTCGGCCCGATCATCTACATCATCAAGACGTCCGGAACGGCGGAGTCGCTGTCGCTGGCATCGGATGGTGCCAGCCGATGCGGTGCCCTGACCTGTGCGATGTACAGTCGTGACGAGAAGGTCATCGAGGACGTCGTCGACACGATGACCGATGCCGGCGTCGCGGTCTCCTGCAATCTCACCGGACATATCTGGGTCAACCAGTCCGCGGCCTACAGCGATTTCCATGTCTCGGGCGCGAATCCCGCCGGCAACGCGACACTCTGCGATGCGGCCTTCGTCGCCAATCGTTTCCGAACGGTGGCCTCGAGGATTCCGGTCGCGGCTCCGGTCGAGGCGGTGAGCTGATGCCCAGCTACGAATACGAGGGCGTTCGTCCGGTCGTGCATCCATCCGCCTTCGTTCACGAGACGGCGGTGCTGGTCGGGGACGTGATCATCGGCGAGGGATGTCTGGTCGGTCCCAATGCCGTGCTGCGTGGAGACATCGGTCGACTCGAGATGAAGGCCGGCAGCAACATCCAGGATACCTGTGTGGTCCATTGCTTCCCCGGTAAGGACGTGGTCATCGAGGAGAACGGACATGTCGGGCATGGGGCGGTTCTGCATGGCTGTCGAATCGGTCGCAATGCCCTGATCGGCATCAATGCCGTGCTGATGGATGACGTCGAGGTCGGCGAGAACGCGATCGTCGGGGCATTGTCATTCGTCAAGGAAGGCACGGTCATTCCACCGGCCACGCTGTTTGCCGGAGCACCGGCGAAGCAGATTCGCGAGTTGTCCGAGAAGGAAGTCGGCTGGAAGAGCAGAGGCACCGAGGTCTATCAGCATCTTGCCCAGAGACATGCGGCCACGGGTGATTGCGTCGAGCCTTTGAAGGAGGTCGAACCGGATCGTCAGCGGGTCCCCGATGTCCTCTATGAAACCAAGAAGACCTCGGGCCGCTGATTCATTCAGCCTTGCTCGTCGGTTTTCCTAGCCTTGAGCAACTCGAAGCACCAGGCTGGGCCGACGAGTCTGTGGCCACCCGTCATGTAGACGGATTTTCCATTTCTATTGAGCTTGCTCAGATCCTCCCAGCGAATACTCATCGGAATAGCACCGAACCATCGAAGGGGTCTGACTGGTTCCAGATGGAGATGCCGATCATCGACGCTGGCATGTATCGACCATCCCATGTTGATGATTCCAAGTGAAAACGATTGGAATCTTCTGGTGATGGCATCGTCGGCGAGTGGTTGTACGGGATGCTGTCGCGCGATGGGGGTCCACATTCCCTTGAGGACCAGGATGATGATGATCGGTGCCTCGAGGATGGAGGTGGTTATGAGAAGAGCAGTGGCGTAGGGGTTGTTCGGGCTCATGAGCACCCAGACCAGTGGGATTGTCCAGAGTGCGCAGATACCGAGAATCACCAGAAGGATGACCACAGCCCTCATCAGGATTTGTTCCAGTTGGAAAAGGCAAGCGAGCCCAGATTCAAACCATCGAATCCAGATGGAATGGCGGCGGCCAGATCCTCCAGAGTGGCACCCATCTCCAGGGCGATGATGGCCGCATCCGCGATTCCGTGGGCCTGTTGGCCGACTGCTCCAGCGCCCAGGAGCAGTCCCGTCTCGCGTTCATGGACGAGTCTGATCATGCCATGATCGTGTTCATGCCCGATCGTGACGGCATCCATACCCATCGATTCGGCGGCGGATTCATCGAGGCCACACCAGCTGGCGGGCACAGGTGAATCGAGAATCATCGGTGTCGCTGCTGGTTCCCAGAAGCAATCATGTCCACAGGCCGTGTTGGCAACCATCCGACCATGCCTGTGGCAGGCGGCGGGTTGTCCGACCTGGCCCGTGACGGCGCCGGCTGCGAGAATTCGATTCTCCGCCGTACGTCCGGAGGCGTCCGCAGAGATCCATCCCTCCTCGACCACGACGTTCGTCGTGTGAAGATCAAGCTCCTCGACACGACCAGCGATGGGTTGTGTCGCGATGATCGAATCGAATTCGCCCAATACGGTTCCCTCATCGAGAATGACCATGGCCGAATCGTTGTCCTGCGTCACTTCCGCAATCGTGGTGTCTGGAATGAAATCAATCTGACTGGAGGCCAGATGTTCCAGGATCTGATTGCAGAGAATCGGATCGAAGTCGGGCAGCATCCGCGGCGTCGGGCAGGCGAGGACCACCTCCGAATCAGATTGCAGGCATCTCATGGCGGCATGAATGGCGAGGATCCCATTGCCGACTATCAGCACACGACCGGAAGATTGTTCATTCCATCGTCTCGAGGCATTCAGCCCACGCAGGCATGCCGGCCCCATCGATGAGCCGGTGCAGATGATGGCCCGGTTGAATCGAACACGTGAAACATGGTCGCCGGTGATCTGGGCCGACCGCTTGTCGGCGAACCGAACCGTGCCTTGGAGACGCTCCACACCGAAGGAGTCGTCATCCTGCATTTCAGGATCCACAAGAATGACCTGCTTGCCAAGGTCACGGCACTGGGCAGCAGCGCCGAGTCCGGCAGGTCCCGCCCCGATGATCAGAATCTCAGTGTCTTGGGTGAATTCGCCGACGACCACGTTGATGTCTCCAGTTGATGTGCACTGTACAAGTTCCAGAAGCGCAAAGCAGCGGGGGTGCCGATAGGGCACCCCCGCTCAAGATCGTTTCCCAGGGTCATCCGAGGATCAGTCTGCAGGATCGGCATTGACATAGCGTTCAAGCGTCATCTTCAGATCGTCCTTCATGGGACCATCCTCAGCCAGTGCGACTGCCTTCTCCTGGATCTCGATGGCCTTCTTGGTCTTCTTCATGTCGAAGTAGGCCCTTGCCATCGTGTCGAGAACCGATGGTTCCTCGCCCTTGGTCAGTTCGTTGGCTCGAGTGATGGCCTTCATCGCGAACTCGAGGTTTCGATCCTTGACCATCTGGCCGGTGAGTACTTCCCAGCTGATTCCGTTGAGCACCTGGTAGTCGTCCCAGTTGGCCTTCAGGATCTGCTCACCGACGGCATAGGCTTTCGGTGCCCATTGGTCGTTGCTGAGCATCAGCTGGAACTTCATCATCTTGATTTCCATCATCTCGGGATGCTTGGCGATCATCTTGTCTATGGCTGGAAGGGCCTTGTCCAGGTTGCCCGTGTTGGTCGCTTCCATCAGAAGGGGCATCATGGCCTGCATCTCCTGCTCCATGACCTGCTGCTTCTTGAACTCGGCGGCATACGCGTCGGTGTTCCATTCACCAGCCACGTACTTCTCGAGGACGGGATCGATCGAGCCGGGATGGCCGATCCAGGCGATGCGACCCGTCTTGTCGACGAGGTAGGCGCACGGGATGCCGTTCTGGCCGGCAGGGGCCATCCAGTTCTTGGCGATGGAATCATTCATTTCCATGCCGACCGTGTAGTCCATCTTGTCGCCCTGATCCTTGACGAAATCGACGATCTTCGGCTTGATGTCGTCACCACGTTCCCAGATCGCGATTCCCATGATCTTGATCTGGTCCTTGTACTGCTTCTGGAGCTTCGAGAGATGGGGAAAGGCTTTGATGCAGGGGCCGCACCAGGTTGCCCAGCATTCGACGACATAGGAGTCGCCTGGTGCGAAGGCGTCGATGCCCTTGCCCTTGATCCAGTCGATGTCGTTGATGGCGGGGGCCTTGTCTCCGACACTCAGCATCTTCGGAGCGTCGTTCTTCTTGGCTGATTCATCTGCAGCGTTCTGGGCAAATGCCATGCTTGAGAGAATCAGGCCGGCAGCGGCGGATTTGAGTAGTCGGGACATGCTTTCTCCGTTCTGACTTGTGTAATCCAATTCACATCGAATTGGTCTTGTGAGCGTTCAATTTGCGTTTCGAAACCATACCACGCGGTCACATGACTAGAGCATGAATCGCATGGGATTCTCGAGGTCGTCGATCACATGCCCGATGAATGGCACTTCACGGCCTCCATCCACGAGTCGATGATCCATTGAATGACTCAGTGGCAGAATCAGTCTCGGCACGATCTCGTCCTCGACCACCCAGGGCATCTTGCGAGCTCGTCCGACAGCCAGGCAGGCGACCTGCCCAGGTGTGATGATCGGTGTGGAGTAGCGAGTACGGCCCATGGCGCCGGCATTCGAGATGGTGTAGGTTCCACCTCGCGTGTCCTCTATCGCGAAGCTTGCGTTTCTCGCATTGTCCGTGATGACCTGCAGATGATCCGCGATCTGGCCAACACCCATTCGATCCGCGTTGTGGATGACCGGTGCGACCAGACCCCGTGGCGTATCGACTCCGATTCCGATGTTCACATACCTGTGGAAGACGATCTCGCCCGAGTTCTCCTCGAGGGTCGCGTTCAGAATGGGGAAGGTGCTCAGTGAACGGCAGATGGCCCGGATGACGAACGCCAGAGTCGTGATCCGGCGATCGATGGATCCTGGATCGTTGAAGTCCTTGCGGAGTATCTCGAGCTCTGTGATGTCGGCATCATTGCAGTCGGTGACATGGGGAATCGTCGCCCATGAGGTGCTCATCACCTGGGAGATCGATTTACGAGCCTGACTCAGTGGGGAACGGATGATCTCGCCGTACTGGTCGCTGTCGGGAGTTCCTTCGATCTCGACGGACAGTGGATTGACGGGTGCCTGTGGCGCCACCTGTCGAGTCGTTGTCGCAATCGGCGTGCTTGGAATCCTCGGCTGGGTCGTGGCGGTCTCCGGAGGAGTGGATGTCACCGGTGTCGCGGTGACGACTGCCGGCTTGGAATGCTCCTCGACATCGCGACGGGTCACCCGTCCGCCCGGGCCTGTTCCATCAACCTCCGAGAGATCTATCTTGAGATCCCGAGCCAATCGTCGAACCGAGGGGGATGCGGGCTTGCGACCGCTGGTTCCTCTTCTCGTGGCAGCGGACGTGCTGACTGGCGTCGAAGGGGTATCGGGTCTGGAGACGGCTGGTTCCTCCGCAACGGATGCGCCCTCCGCCTCGAAGGTGAACATGACGTCGCCCACATGAACGAGCTGTTTCTCCTCGACGTGGATCCGGTGCACCTTGCCGCTGTAAGGTGAGGGGATCTCGACAGCGGCCTTGTCGGTTTCCACCTCCATGATGTGCTGGTCCTCGTTGACGATCTCCCCTTCGCTGACCAGAAGTCGCATGATCTGGCCTTCGTGGACACCCTCGCCGAGATCCGGCAATTTGAATTCCTTCATGACGCTCATCGCTACTCCCATGCCATCGTTTCACGAACGGATTCGATGATGTCGTCCGCGTCCGGGAGGAAATATTGTTCTGTCTGGAAGTAGGGGAATGGGATGTCGTATCCCGTCAGCCTCTTGATGGGGGCTTCGAGATATTCGAAGGCGCCCTCGTTGATCCGAGCGATTATCTCGGAGGCGATTCCACATGTTCGATGCCCCTCATGAACGATCACGCAACGGCCCGTCTTGGCGACCGACTTGCAGAGCGTCTCACCATCCATGGGGGAGATCGTCAGCAGATCGATGAGTTCGATATCGATGCCATGCTCATCGATCAGATCCTCCATGGCTTCACGAGCAGGTCGCATCATCGCGCCATAGCTGATGAGAGTCAGATCCTTTCCCTCTCGAACAACCTGTGAAGTGCCGATCGGCAAGGTCTCGCGTTCCTCGGGGACATCCTCGCGAAATGCTCGGTAGACAGCCTTTGGTTCGTAGAAGATGACAGGATCGGGATCATCGATTGCTGCCGCGAGCAGTGCGCGGGCATTACGAGGTCCCGATGGAATCACCACCTTGAGTCCGGGTGTATGGGCCCAGTAGGTCTCGCGGGATTCGCTGTGGTGTTCGACCGCACGAATGCCACCACCATAGGGTGTTCGCAGGACCATTCTCATCGGGAAGCGGCCCATTGTCCTGTTGTGGAGGCGAGCCATGTTCTGTTCGATCTGATCGAACGCCTGCATGGTGAATCCGGAGAACTGGATCTCCACGACGGGCTTGAGACCGTAGACGGCCATGCCGACAGCCGTCCCGATGATCCCGCATTCCGCCAGGGGAGTATCCATGACGCGATCGCGGCCGTACTGCTCATGCAGGCCTTTGGTGACTCTGAACACACCGCCATTGACACCGACATCCTGACCCATGATCAGGACGCTCTCGTCGGCGGACATGGCCTCGTCGAGTGCCAGGTTCAGGGCTTCTACCATCGTCTTCTGAGGCATCAGTCAACACCCTTTCGATCAAGACGACTGAGGTACTCGTTGCGTTGATCCTCGAGCTCCGAGGGCGTGACCTTGTAGAGATGGTCGAACACCTCTCTCGGGCGAGCCTTGGCGATCTTTCGAAAACGCTCTCTGGCCTCCAGAACTTCCGCATCGGCTTCCGACCGTACTTTTTCGGCACCGTCCTTGCTGAGCAGGCCCCGACCCTCGAGATATCTCTGGAAGCGGATGATCGGGCAGCGTGATTCCCAGGGTTCCGATTCGGCACTGTCCCTGTAGACGGTGGGATCGTCCGCGGTGGTGTGGAGGCTCATTCTGTAGGTGACTGCTTCGACGAACGTCGGCCCTTCGCCGTCGCGTGCTCGTCTGGTCGCCTCCCGCATGGCGGCGATCATGCCGAGGATGTCGTTGCCATCCACGCGGATGGAGGACAGTCCGAAGGCGACCCCTCTTCCAGCGAGATGATCGGTCGCGTATTGAAGCTTGGTGGGGGTCGAGATCGCCCATCCATTGTTCTCGCAGACAAAGATCACGGGAGCTCGATCGACCATCGCGAAGTTGAAGGCCTCGCTGACGGCACCTTGGGACATGGCGCCATCACCGAAGTTGACCACGACGCAGTCGTTGTCGTCTCGTCTCCTCATTCCCATGGCGATACCCACCGCAGGGAGCACGTGGGATCCGATCACGATGGAGAAGGGCATGTCATTGACGCCTTCGGGTGGGGGGAATCCCTGATGGTATCCCGACCAGAGCAGGAACAGTCGTTCCATCGGCCAGCCACGTTGGATCTGGGCACCGAACGATCGATAGGACGGGCTGAACCAGTCCTGTTTGGTCAGTTCCCAGACCTGTCCGATCATGCACGCTTCCTGACCGAGATTCGGAGCGAAGGTCCCCATCTCACCCTGGCGCTGCATGGTGAGCATCCTGGAATCGAATGCTCGAGTGAGAACCATGGCTCGGTGCACGGCAAGCAGTTCGGAATCGTTCAGGCCAGGATCACGGGCCTGATTGATATTGCCATGCTCGTCGAGGACCTGAAGAGCCTCGATTCGTCCAAGATCAATTGGATTCATATCCATATGATGGGCAGCCTGACCAGTTGGGACTTCGGAATCGGCCGCTTCATCACGCGGCCTTGTGATAATCGTCATGAGAGAAGCATTGTAGCAGGGGCCTCAGTCGGACTGCTTGACTGGCTTCATATGCTCGAACTGGTTTCGACAGGCATCGCAGAAATAGATCGAACGGCACCGGGTGGGCCCATAAGGGCTGTCCAGGCGGGTCTCCTGGCTGCCACAGTAGGGGCAGGGAATCGCAGAGGTCATCAGGGGGATGGTTTCCCGGCTCGTATCCACGCTGGTCCCACAGCTGGGCACCGTGACGCCATGCTCCATGAGCTGCGTGCGTCCAGCGTCGCTGATCCTTTCGACGGACCAGGGTGGATCAAATATCCATGTGACCTTGCAAGTGGAGACCATGGCGAGTTCCGCCACCTTGGACTGCACATCCTTGGCGATCATGTCCAGTGCCGGACAGCCGATGAAGGTCGGCAGCAGCAGGACATGTATGTCCTGCTGATCATCGCCTTCGATGGTGATGTCTTCAACCAGTCCGAGATCGACGATGCTGATGGGAAGCTCCGGATCGGGTATCTCGCGGAGTACGGCCAGTATTTCCTGGTCCACTACCATGAAGCGCCTGGATCCACTCGCCTGACTTCCGTCATCTCAACGAGCTGCTCCTTGAAATGGTCGGCATGTCTTGATCGTCGACCTCCAAGTTGTGTCTGTTCGGGAAGTGAAAAAGTCGCATTGAGGCCTGCCTGCTTGATCGTCTCATGAAGACCGGCAGTCCACTCCCGGAAGATCTCCTCGCGACGAATGAGACAGGATTCCTGAGGTGATGGTCCATGACCGGGCATCTCGACGACCATGCCCGCCAGGGGTGCAATTCGATCAAGCGCCAGTTGCATTCGTTCACGTGCCTCGTCGCCCGCGTTGGAGAGTCGTATGATCCATCTCTGCAGGTGAAGGACCTGGAGTTCCTGTTCGGGAAGTATCCGATCGCAGCGGGCGCCCAGATCGGAATCGTCATCCGCCTTGGACAGGTCCGCTATGACGATCAGCATGTAGGTCGCCATCAACCAACGCTTGACCACGGAGCCGGCCCAGTCGAACTCGTCGGATTGGGTGACCAGGTCGCAGCAGAAGTAGTTCTCGGCGGATCGTTCGAACGCGATGACGTCCGGATCGAGATCGTATCTGTCGCCTAGGTACTGATAGAGGGTCAATGCATGGCTGAGATCATCCTGAGCCATGGCGGAGGAGGCGATATCCTCCTCAAGAATCGGTCCGAGACCGGTCCAGTCACTCTGCACATGTCCGAGCATGAGTTTGTCATCAGCGTGGGAGAGGATGCGGACGGCCAGCGGGTTGGAGAGCATGGATTCCATTGGAAGAAGTCATCGACATTCAGAAGTGTTTGTGAATGTCCTCCTTGCGATAGTCCTCGTACTTCTCCTCATCTCGTATTCGAGTCCACTTTTCACGAACGTCCTTGCTGTAGCCCCGAGCAAACTTGTAGGTCATGTCGTGCAGTCGCCAGATCAGGGATCCCTTGCCGTCGGAGATCACGATCTTCTCTTCGGGTACGACTCGAAACTGGACGAACTTGCCATTGGCGTACTGGCATGTTGCCCTGGCGATGGCGGTGTCGACATCGGGCGCATTGACGGTGCCGACCAGGGTGAGATTGCCGCCTCTGCGTGGCAGCCCGAAGGCGCACCAGCTCGAGCCGTCATCACCAACGGCATCACCGGGTTGAAGCGGTTCTATTCCACAGGGGCCGTCATGGGCGAAGGAGCCGTGATGGGTGAGGATTGACGTACATACCTCGTCCAGCCCGTAATGTTCCCCGGCAAACTGGACGGCCAGTTCGGTGTCGGGAGCATTCAGTGATCCGGCCCACTTGAAGGGAGCTTCCGTCTTCTTCTGGGTGTAGACGATCCAGTGATCCGTATCCGGAGTGCCTGGAGGCAATTGCCCCTCGTGCTGAATGAGTTGTTCGCGAATCTTCGACATGGACGATCAGGCTGCCGGAGGTGTGGAGATGGTGCCGGATCCAACCGCCTTGCGTACCCATCCACCCTGCTCATAGGAGAAACGTCTGAGTGAAAGACGGTGATCATTGCAGGGGCCGTTGCCTCTGATCACTCTCCAGAACTCATCCCAGTCGGGCTGGGTGAAGGTCCAGTTGCCGGATTCCTCATCAAGCATGATGGCCTCATCCGGGGTGGTGGAGGTCACATTGCCCTGATCATCCTTGGTCACGATGTTGATCTTGAGCCCGAGGTCCTGAGCAGCTGGCGCGAAGCGATTCACGAAACGTTGCCTGAGTGAGTCGTTCTTCTCGATCTTCATCCGCCATCGCATCGGCGGGCGGGATTCCGCGTTTGGCTTGTCTGCCGGGCCGAAGAACATCAGGGTGACGGGCCACCAGCGATCGAAGGCCGCCTGTGTCATCTTCTTCTGCGACTTGGTGCCACTCATCAGGGTGAGCACCATGTCTTCACCACTCTTGAAGTGGAAGGCCTCTTCCATGTTGATCCTGTTCATGGTGCGTACATACGGACCATAGGCACCATCGGCGAGCGTCTTCTGATTCATGATCGCGGCGCCGTCGATGAGCCACTGGATCATGGCGATGTCGGCCCATGTCGGGGCCGGGTAGTTGAAGCAGTTGTGATATTTGGTCTTGCCGGTGACGAGATCGCGAAGCATGTCGTCGCGGCTCTTGCCGAGCTCCTGGGAGACGCGATAGAGCATCTGCCCATGTCCGACCTCGTCCTGGACCTTGGCGGTCAGTGCCAGTTTGCGTCGTAGGCTCGGCGCACGCGTGATCCACTCGCCTTCAGGCAACGCACCGATGATCTCGCTGTTGGCATGATGCTCGGCCATCGCGAGCATGCCCATGCGATAGGCTTCGGGCATCCAATCGCCGGGTTCGATGAGAATGCCATCCGATATCCGCTGCTCGAACTGAGCGAGAAGCTCCGGATCCTCCTGAGAGGGGGTGGGGGCTGGCTTGGCTGAGTTGGAAGCATTGATCATGTGATTCGTTCCTGGTGAGCCTCTACGACTCAGGATGCTCGAAAATGGTGGCGAGCCCCTGCCCGACACCCACACATAGTGTAGCCAGGCCCCTGGGCATATTTCGACGATTCATTTCATGAATCAGCGTAGTAGCCAGCCTGGCCCCCGATGCACCCAATGGATGGCCTATGGCGATGGCGCCACCGTTGACGTTGACGCGGTCGATATCGATATCGAGTTCACGCACACAGGCGATGGATTGGGCGGCAAAGGCCTCATTGAGCTCGAAGAGATCGATATCCCCGGTTTTCAGGCCAGCTCTGTCGAGTGCCTTTCTGGTCGCTGGAACGGGTCCGAGTCCCATGGTGGCTGGATCGACTCCGGCTGATGCGGAATGACCGACAATCGCCAGAGGTTCGAGACCCAGGGATCTGGCACGCTCCAGTTCCACAAGCACCAACGCCGAAGCGCCATCGTTCACGCCTGAACTATTGCCTGCCGTGACTGTTCCGGCGTCATCCTTGGCGAATGCTGGTCGAAGTCTGGCCAGTTTTTCAACGGTCGTGTCCGGGCGTGGATGTTCATCCGTGTCGACAACGACGGGATCTCCCTTTCGCTGTGGAACATGGACCGGAATGAGCTCATCCTTGAAGAGTCCCATCTCGTTTGCCAGGGCCCATCTTTGCTGGCTCAGTACAGCGAAGCGATCCTGCTCTTCCCGGGAGATGCTGAACTGACGAGCCACGTTCTCAGCGGTTTCACCCATTGCGTGCGGGTAATGAAGCTTCGACAGTGCCGGATTGGTGAAACGCCAGCCGATCGTGGTGTCGTAGACCTCGGGAATCCTGTTGAAGGCGGTGGTGCTCTTGGCCATCACGAACGGTGCCCGGCTCATGCTTTCGACACCTCCGGCAACCAGCACGTCGCCATGTCCCGATTCGATCATCCTGGCGGCGATGTGAATGGCTTCAAGACCCGAGGCGCACAGTCTGTTCACGGTCGTACCCGGAACCGTCTCGGGAAGACCAGCCAACAGACCAGCCATTCTGGCGACATTGCGATTGTCTTCACCGGCTTGATTGGCCGCTCCAAAATAGATTTCATCGATCGTTCCCGCATCGATGCCGGCCGTTGAGACGGCCTCACGAATGGCAATGGCGGCCAGATCATCTGGTCGCATGGAGGAAAGACCGCCGCCATAGCGGCCAAAGGGGGTTCGAACGGCTGAGATGATTGCTGCGCGTCTTGTCATGGGGACCAATTATAAGGCGATTGCAGAAGGATGGGCAGATCCCAGAGGCTCCAGAGGGCGGTTCTCTCCGGAAAGCGATGCCGTCCTGGCTCATCAACGGAGGTGGTTCTGGCGAGGCATCTCATCTTTTCATCGTATTCAGGCCGTCCCTCCCTGATACCATCTACCTCCATTCTCACAGCAAGGACATCTTCTCATGAACCCACGCCTTCTCTCCATCTCGATCGCCCTGATGACACTCACATTCTGCATGGCGATGGCGCCGGTCAACACGAACTGTCCAATGACCGGAAATACGGCGAAGCCTGAGGTCCTGATGGACATGAAGGGCAGCGAGATCGCCTTCTGCTGTGGCGGTTGTCGAGCTCGTTTCGAGAAGCTGGACCCCACTGATCAGGCGTCCAAGCTCAAGGCGGTTGGCGTGAAGATGTCGATGGAAGTCGGCAAGCCCGCTGGCAAGCCCGCCTCATTCGTCGATGAGCTGATTCTCAGCAGGGCCTATCTGCTGCCGAACTGTCCGATTACCGGCAAGCCCGTCGATTCGGCCAAGGCGCCCGCGAGAAAGGTCATCAACGACCGGGAGATCATCTTCTGCTGCATGCCGTGCATCGAGAAGTTCGATGCCGACCCGGCCAAGTACAACACCGCCATCAATGATCGGATCATCAGTGCTCAGCTGCCCGGATATCCATTGAAGAACTGTCTGGCAAGCGGTCGTCCGATCGATGTGAAGGGCACGCCTACCGATGTCGTATTCGGAAACCAGTTGATGAGATTCTGCTGCGGTGGTTGTGCGACCTTCGTCCAGAACGATCCGATCCGTCTGAAGAAGGCGGTCAGTACGCTTGAAGCGGGCTACATCTCCTCCCAGATGCCCGGTTATCCGATGGACTCATGTGTCATCAGCGGCGAGCCTCTGGGCGACTCCACGGTGAACGCCATCGTCGGAAATCGTCTGGTCAGGGTGTGTTGTGGCTCTTGTGAAAAGAAGCTCAATCACAATCCGCGGAAGTACCTGGCGAAGATCGACGCCAAGGTCAAGGCCGATGCATCCGGTTCGTCAGAGGACTGATCGCATCACTTCTGATCCAGTCTTTCCATGAGGATCGTTCGTATGGCATCCATCTCCGCCTGAGATCGGATTCTGGACTCTCTGGTCACGTTCGCTTCGACGGCATCAGGGGCACCTCCCGTGGAAGTGGCCCATCCGTCCATCGTGGATCGCATCTTCTCTCGAAGAGTCGTCTGTTCATCGATCTCCTCGGCGAGCCTTGCTCTCGGAAGCGTGTGCCAGATCTTGATCGATCCATTGGAGCAGCTGGCTACCAGTCTGGTTTCATCCGGTGTGAACGAGAGCAGATCGATATCGTGATCATTGCCTCTGAGCGTGAACATGACATCACCGGTGTCGACATCATGCAGTGAGATGTTCCGGTTGTTGTTGACGACGGCAAGGCGGTCGAATTGATGACTCATGTCGCTCGCCGATTCCTCGAGCAACTCGCCATCCAGATCGATTTCGGGATCCCATGTGACGCTGTTCCATGAGCGTATGGAGCCATCGGTAGTCACGGCTATCAATCTCTGGCCATCTGTCGACCAGTTCAGATCGGATATCGCGGCACCATCACCATCGAGGAAACTCAGCTGATCGCCGGTCTGCATCGACCAGACCTGTATGGATCCATCATCCAGACCACTGACGATTCGCTCGCCATCGGAGGAAAGAAGGATCTTCATCACCGGTCGCTTGATTGGTATGCGAAGATCCGTCCTCTCGCTTCCCTTGTCGGCGTTCCACTTGCGTATGGAGCCGTCGTTCGATGCGGTTATCAGCAGCTGGCCACTGGTGTCGAAGATCATGTCGTTGATCGCTCCGTCATGCGCCTCCAGACGGGACTGGACCACTCCGGATTCGATTGACCAGATTCGAAGCTCACCCTCCTCATCCGCGGTCGCTATCCGATTCGACGAGGTGTCGAATGCAATGGCGCTGATAGCGGAATCATGCCCGGTCAGCGTCGCCTCGATGACACCATCGTCGATGTCCACGACCTGCAGGTCGTTTGATTGCGTGGGGATCGCGAGCATCCCGGACGACTGCTCGAGCACGAGTGGAGCTTCGCTTCTCCAGGGTCTGTCAATACGAAATGCCTCTTCGCCTGTCACCAGATTCCAGATGCGAAGCGTATTGTCCCGGGCGGTCGAGACCAGTCGGTTTCCATCGGCGGAGATGTCGAGGTCCACGATTTCACCCTCATGACCACTGAGCGTGCCCAGTGAATCTCCGGTCGTGAGATCCAACACGACGATGTCGCCATCCGTCGTTCCGGCGAGAATCCAGGGGAGCGTGGGACCGAATACCCAGGTCGTCAGGTCATGATCCTCGATGTCAATACTGTCGATCTGATCGAGCCCTCGAGCTGACCAGAGTCGAGCGCCCGACTTGGAGGTGGCCAGAACACGCAGGCCGTCCTTGGTGAACAGGACATCGCTTACTCGATCCTCGTGACGACCAATCGAAACAGCGGATGGCGGGTTGGAGTCGATATTCCAGACCTGCAGATGCCCACCGGAATCGGCTGTCACCAGCTGTCTGGAACGTGTGGAGAACGAGGTCGCGGTTGGTGTTGAAACATCTATGCTCTTGATTGAGTCGGGATCATCGAGCTGAATGATTGAGAGACCATCTTTGTTGGGCACGGCGACCATTTTCCAGTCGTCAGACATCGACCAGCCCTTGGAGGGTTCTGCCAGCACCTTGCCGTCGCGAATATCGACGATGGCATAGTTTCCCCTTTCATTGCCAAGCAGAGCGAGATTGCCATCAGGATTGAGCTGAATCCTCGAGACGAGTCTCACGGGAGTGGGCCAACTGGCAACCTCTCGTCCGGTAAGCACGTCCCAGATCCGGAGATCTCCCGACATCGTTGCCGTTACCAGTTGGATGGCTGAATTGTCGAATGCGGCCGAGGTGACATCCAGATCGTGCATCAGTGTGCCGACCGATTGTTCACCAGTCGTCGCGTTGAGGAGTCGAACCTTGTTGCGTGAAAGCGCCGCGATTCGCGAGCCGGTGGTATCCATCACGATTGAACTGGTATCGGCTGGAATCGCGATCTCGGATATGGTCCTGGAATTCCTGCTGTTGACGACTTCAAGACGTCCCCTCGAATTCACATAGGCGATACGTCGGCCATCACCACTGAACACGAGATCTGGCTGACCGCTCTGCGGTTCAGGGATCGTCTGGAGTATCTGGCCATTCGATGTGTCGACGATCTGGAGTCGGGCGTCCTTGTCGGCGATGACGGCGAGTTTGTCATCCGGTGAAAGGACCACCTTGTCTGGATCCTGCTTTGGTATTTCCAGAGAGACCATTGGCATCGAATTCCGATCAATGGTCTGTTCAGAGTTCCAGATGGTCAATCGCTCCGGCGTCAACGAATGGATCACATTCGCCGAGGGATGCATTCGGGATCGAATGGGGAATTCATCCGGTCGATTGATTCTGCCGAGGCTCGGATCCGCCTGGACCCAGAGATGTTGCCATTCGAATGGCTGCTCATCACGCTGCCCGATTGCTGCCATGCGGAGTCTGTACAAGGCATCCTCGTTATCTTTGGATTCCAGAGACAGCGATGCCGTGAGAAGATTGGAGATGTAGTTGACCTGCTGCAGCTCCTCCTGTGTCGTGATCAGCGACTTGTTGAGCTTGGCCGTCGCCTCCTGCTCAAGTTTCTTCTTGGCAAGCTCTTCCTCGGATCTGAGGCTCGCGGCCTGGAGCTCCTCCTGGATCCTCTTGATCTTGTCATTCTGCTCCTGAAGAGCGATGTTCTGCTCCTCCGCCTTGTCCAGTTGCCAGAGTGCGAAGTACAGACCGACAAGCAAGGTCACGAAGACGATGACGGCAACCAGGAATCCACTCCTATTGCGACGGAGGAACTTCTTCAGCCTGTAGGTCGACGTCTCGGGTCCGGCGACTAGAACATCGCCCTGAAGATATCGACGTATGTCC
>DEYM01000174.1 GCA_002364555.1 Phycisphaerales bacterium UBA3158
GAACAGAATAGAGTGGATGACTACCTGGCTAGATTGATCGAGAGCGTCTGGCGCGATGCGCCCGACGATCCTGCCGTGCTGGATACCTATGGCTGGATGCAGTATCTCAAGGGGAGATTTTCCGATGAGGAAAACCTTCCCGGAGCCGCCAGCCTGCTGAGGGAGGCCAATGATCGCTCCAGTGACGCTCCGAGTCCGGAGATCCTTGATCATCTTGGCGACACCTACTATCGGTTGGGCGATCTGGATGCGGCAGAGGATGTCTGGTCACAGGCCTTGTCGATCATCGAATCCCAGGAGCAGCGGGCGCAATGGATACTTTCCAGCATGCAGCTGCAGCAGGGTCTGTGGGGGCGGCGACTGCGGGATCCCGGGACGTTGTATGATCTTGCGTTCGGAGAACTGCGGCTTCTTCTCGAGAAGAAGCTGACGGCTCTCGAAACCGGAGCTCCTTGCGAGGTTCGGCCGACCTTCTCCGAACTGGAAATCCAGTACTGATTCGTGGGTGCTGACAGGAACGAATGGCCGATCGAATCGGCTTATCTTGCGGGAGTGAGCAGATGGCTGGACATAGTAAATGGGCGAACATCAAGCATCGAAAGGCTCGACAGGACGCCGTCAAGGGCAAGGCCTGGTCGAAGTGCAGTCGCGCCATCATGGTGGCTGTCAAGAATGGTGGCCCGGATCCCGAGGTCAACCTGACACTTCGATACGCCATTCTCGATGCGAAGAGTGTCAACATGCCAAAGGACACGATTCTCAAGGCCATCGCCAAGGCCAGTGGTGAAGGGTCGGATGGGGCTGTCTTCCAGGAGATCCGCTACGAGGGATACGGCGCCAATGGGGTCGCCATCATCGTCGACTGCCTGACGGACAACGTGCAGCGCACCGGCCCCGATCTGCGTCACGCCTTCGAGAAGCATGGTGGCAATCTCGCCAAGCCCGGTGCTGTTTCATTCAGTTTCCAGACCAGAGGTATCGTGAGAATCGAGTCAGAGGCCGTGACCGAGGATCAGTTGATGGAGATCGTTCTCGAGGCCGGCGCGGAAGATGTCGCGGAATCAGATGGTGTATGGGAAGTCACGACGGAAGCGGGTAGTTTCGTACCGGTGCTCAAGGCGATCGAGGAAGCTGATGTCTCCACGATTTCCGCGGAGATAACGATGATCCCCGACATGCAGGTGTCCTGTGACGAGTCGACGGCTCGGAAGGTGATGACCCTGGTCGATGTCTTCGAGGATCATGACGATGTTCAGAAGGTCTATACGAATGCGGACATCTCGGACGAGGTGCTGGCGGCTCTGGAAGGCTGAGCTGGTTCATTCATGTCCCGACATGCCCACAAAAAGTGTGTGATCTCGTTCCAGGGGCAGGTACAGGGCGTCGGTTTCCGGATGACCACGGGTCGCATCGCCGAAGCGTTCGATGTGACCGGGTGGGTTCGAAACGAGCCTGATGGAACGGTTCTCTGCCACGTGGAGGGCACCGCGACCGAAATAACGGATTTCATCCAGCAGGTCAGAGATCGCATGAGCGGATACATTGTCGGTGTGGAATCGATCGATTCCGACGCTACCGGCGAGTTCTCCCGTTTCGAGGTTCGTTATTCGTGAAGACCATCCTTCAAGTCATCCTGCTGATCTCGCTCCAGTTCATCATGGTCGGTTGCTCGATCAAGGAGCGCTTTCCCGGATCGACCAGTGACCAGGTCTGGACCGCCATGAAGGCGACGGCCCAGTCCCCGGACTATCAGGATGCCCACTACACGAAGCGATGGACGATCATCGACAACTTCGTCGATATCGACGAGGAGTCGCATGTCATCGAGATCGACCGATCTCTCGAGCGGGTTCTCCAGCGTCCCATGACGAATCCTCTCTATGAGAAGTCGTCATGGATATTCACCGTCGAGCTCATCGATGGCGACCCGCCTGTGGCCTCCATCCACAATCGTGGCGTCAGTCTTCCGACGAAGTTCCAGTTCGAGGCCGAGCGGTTCTTCTCGGAGATGAGGATGCTCCTGAAAAGTCCTGATTCGGATCCAGCAGTCGATTGATCTGAGCCACATCGATCAGACAAGATGAACCGTCAGGATCCCAGCTCGTCACCGACGAGTTTTCATCAGGTTCTCTATCAGGAACAAGGTGGTGGGGTGGTTCGGTCCATGTCGTCTGATCACCTCTTCCATCAACTGTTCGAGGCACTCTCTGGCTTCGGCGATGTTTCCCTGCTTGTCGAGCGTCTCGTAGCGGACGATGGTCAGTTCGATGACCTTGTTGTCCGTCATGGGATGCGATCTCGTTCTGTGCTCGATGGCCTCGTCGAGAAGTGAAAGCGACATCTCCTCTCGATTCTGATTCATGTACAGGCGAGCCAGTTCCATTCGGGCATCGCAGCTTGATTCGTCGTCTTCGCCCAGAATCTCGTCTCGCGCCCGGATCACGAGTTGAAAATCCGCTTCGGCCTGCATCTGACTCTCCTCGGAAGGGTCATGTGCATGTGCCAGGCTTCGTTTCATGATCAAGTCGATCATGAGTGGTGATGTCGAAGACAACCCATCGATGGCCTGATTGTATTGCTCAAGTGCACGAGATCTCCCTGGATCATCCAGGTGCTCCGAGTTGTTGTAGTAGAAGTCGCCCATCTGGGTGATCTGTTCGGCAAGCTTGGGATGATCCAGTCGATAGGTCTCGCGGGCCAGATCCAGGGCCTTTCGATGGTTGCGATGGCTTCGCTCGAACTGCTCCATGCTGGGGGCCGACGCTATGGAGCTGTTGGAATTCAGGGTGTAGATGTGATCACTGTTCGCCTGATCGCGTTGAATCTGCGCCTGGAGGCTGTAGAAGACGAGAAATATCATGAGGATGAGGAGGGTGACTATGGCGGCGGCACTACCTGTCTGCCATTTGTTGCGAGCCACGAACTTGCTCATCCGGGAAAGTCGAGAGGATGACCTGGCTTCGAGTGGCAGACCATCGAGATAGCGGCGTATGTCCTGTCCTAGACGCTCGGCGGTTGAATACCGTTCATGTCGTTCCTTGGCGATCGCCTTGAGCGGAATCCAGTCGAGATCCCTTTGAAGCAGCTTCAGCAGCTGAGTCGAACTGGTGGATCGGGAACGGGCCAGCTCGTCGGATGTCTGTCGACGGGAATTCCGGATTTCAACGAGCCTCTCGCTGGGTTTGTCGGCGTCATCATTGGAGATGGCCTCCTTCATGGAGTCCGCGCCGGTTGTTATGAATCGTTCGCTCGAAAAGGGGGTTTCTCCGACGAGTAATTCATACAGCGTGACGCCCAGGGCGTAGATATCGCTGGTGATATCGATGTCGAGCGAGCCCTGGATCTGCTCGGGACTCATGTACTCGAGTGTCCCGATGACCTGTCCGAACTGCGTTCTGTCGGTCGCATCGATGTCATCGGCATCGACGGCCTTGGCCACGCCGAAGTCGATCACCTTGATCCGCGGCTGATCGTTGGTGTCGTTGGCCACGAGAATGTTCGAGGGTTTCAGATCCCGGTGTATGACGGCTTTCTGATGGGCGTAGTGGACGGCATCGCATACCTGCAGGAAGAGATCCAGTCGTTCTCGGATATCGAGTCGATGTTCATCGCAGTGGCTGATGAGTCCTCGGCCGTCGATGTACTCCATGGCGAACCAAGGTCGTCCCTGATGGTCGCCGGCATCGAAGACGGGCACGATTCCGGGATGCCGCATCATGGCCAGCGTCTGCTGCTCGAACTTGAAACGCTGAAGAACTCTCGAACTCGTGTGGGTTTCACGTATGAGCTTCAGGGCGACTTTTCTCTTGAGATCCGATTCCTGATGTGCCAGGAACACCTCTCCCATGCCGCCTTCGCCGATTCTCGAATGAATGGTGTACTCGTCGATCCTGTTCGGAAGCGGCAATGAAGAACCGTCTCCATCGACTCTGGTCCTCTTCGAATCAAGCAGTTCCGACGCTGTGCCACGATCCTGGATTCCGATCATGCGCATCACTTCTTCGCGGATGGCTGGTAGATCATTCGCTGCCAGACGCTCGAGTTCCTCCTCACGGCGATCTCGAGGAACGGCCTGAAGCTGTTCGTAGAGTTCGAAGACCCTGCTGGCTTGATTGGAATGGTCGGGCTTCATGTACGATTCAGCTCGAGTTTCATCTGAAGCCAGATATAGGTGGCATCGAAGTTTTCACGAACGGTGGTCTCGCCCATGTCCAGATGCGTGGCGATCTGACGATAGGTCATGTCCTGCTTCATCCGAAGAATCATGATCTCGTAGCGGCGGGGTTGTTCCTCGGCGAGTGTGTCGAGCACATCGGCCAACATGCCGGAATCGAAATCGATCTCGGACGATTCGGAAGGCTCGTCCGATTGGCTGAGTCGCCAGGTGCCCTCGCCACCTCCTCGTTTGAGCGAATTCCTTTTTCGGCTGTGATCGATGAGAATCTCCTTCATCATCCGGCTCATGATGTTCATGAAGTGGACACGATCGTTGAGATTCACAGGCAGGTCCGATTTCAGGGCCTTGATGACGAGATCGTTCACGAGTCCGGTCGCCTGCACATCGATCCTGTGCTTTTCCCGGGCCATCAACTGATGGGCTCGCTCCCGAAGTTGTGGATAGGCATGAGCCAGAAGCGTGCGCAGAGCCTGGGCATCGCCGGATTGATGCTCGGCCAGC
>DEYM01000159.1 GCA_002364555.1 Phycisphaerales bacterium UBA3158
ATCGAGATCGATCCCGACAAGCCCGTGATGCTGATGGTCATCCATGAAGCATCTCGCACCGGTGCTCCCCTTCTGGCACTGGATGTCGTCAAGCGGATGACCTGCGACCATGGTGTTCAATGTGCCGTCATCTATGTCGGCAAGGGACCGCTTCTCCGGGAATTCGCCAAGCATGCCTGGTTGATCGATGGTCGACTTCTCAACCCATGGGGTACGCCAAGCAGCTATGGACGGGCCATCATGGCTGCGCTGGAGCGGTCCTCCAGACGCATGGCCGTATGCAATACCGCTCCGACGTGGTACTACGCCAGGTGGATCCGATCCTTCGGATGGCGCACCATCTCCCTTGTCCACGACTTCGCCACCAATTCCTCGCCCGAGGACTTCAGGATGGTCGCCGGTAGTCCGGATACCGTCGTCTATCCATGTGAATACATGAGAGAGATCGCGAACGAATGGGCCGGACTACCTCGGGATCATGGTCTCGTGCATCCCCAGGGGCTCATACGTGAATCGTTCCTCGACGGGGACAATGATGCTGCACGTGCGGCATTCAGGAAACGACTCGGCATCGATCAGGATGCGTTGATCGTTCTTGGATGCGGAAGCCTTGAATTGAGAAAGGGTCCCGAGCTCTTCCTCATGACGGCTCTGGCCGCACTGCGCAATCAGCTTGACTCGAGAGTCCATTTCGTATGGGTCGGCAGCGGCGCTGAAACCTATCTCGATCCGACCTTCTGGTGTACCCGCGATGCCGCTCGCGCAGGTGTGGCAGACCGAGTCCACTTCGTGGGATCGATGGACGACACGGAGGAGGCCTTTCGTGGCAGCGACGTCTATCTGCTCACGTCTCGCGAGGATCCCTTTCCATGCGTCGTGCATGAAGCCATGGCCTGCGGACTTCCGGTCGCCTGCTTCGACAACTCCGGAGGCACACCATCGATGATCGAGGATGGTGGTGGAGCCGTTGTTCCGTTCGGGGACATACAGGCTCTTGCTGACGTCGTCGGTCGATGGATAGGTGACGATGGCCTGAGACGCGATACCGGCCAGATTGCTCGAGGGATCGTCCAGGACAGGTATTCGATGAGTCGCTATGTCGAATGGCTGATTCAGATCGGTCTTGACTGATCAGCCGTCGACGACATCTATTCCACAGGTTCTGGCCATGACTTCCATGACTCCATCGAAGTGATGTCTCGAGCTGCATGTGGAACGGGCATGTTCTCCGGCACTGGCTCCCATCGCCAGACGACGATCGGAATCGTCGATCAACGACTTGACGCCGTCGGCCATCTTCTCCACATCGAGGAACGGGACGACAAGGCCGGTTCCATCGACGATCGCCTCGGGTGCGCCTCCGATTCGATCGAATGCGATGACCGGAAGATCGGCAGCCATCGCCTGCACACAGACGATCGGATACGGATCCTCGCGAGACGAGAGCACATAGATGTCGGCTGCCTCGAAGTAGGGTTGGATGTCCGGTCGGGATGAGATCAGATGGATGTTCTCATGACACGCCAACGAAGCCGCATCGTGATCGACCCATCTGCGATCCTCGATCGAGCCGTCGCCAATCCAGACGAAATGGACCCGTGATCTGCCGGGATCGGCCAGAACGCTTGCGGCGACCTGTATGAACAGATCCACGCCCTTTCTTGGATGGATCTGCCCGCAACCGAGGACGATCAGGGCATCATCCGGAAGGGAGAGCTCACGACGGATCTTCTGTCGGACACGATCCCGATCGGATGAAGATGGACCATCGCCCAACCATCCGGGATGAACGACTTCACAACGATCCGTATCAAGGTTGAATCCATCGATGAAGGCCCTGCGGCTGAAATCGGAGACGAAGATCATTCTTCTGGCGGATGAACCGATATCCAGCACCAGATCCTCCCAGCCATTGGACTCGACGGTCGTGGGCAATTCATTGATGAGGTGGAGGACAGGCATGTCGAGGGATCGACAGATTCTGGCTGCCGCCGCCGTGGCCACGGTGCTGCAGATGACGACATCCGGTCTACGTGGCGCCGCCAGAATGGCGGACTTGATGGCCGCATCGACATCGATGCCAGCCTCCAGCATCGGAAGGATGTTGCAGGTGCTCACGAGCTTCTGGTACTCGGATTCGAGTGCCCCGTCGCCCAGCAGCAATGCCATCGGTTCCATGCTGGAACATTCCCTGGCCATTCGGAACATTTCAAGAAGCAGCATCTGGGAACCGGCAAGATGCGCATCGTGGCCCACGAAGAGGATGGGATGTCCTGTGCCGGTCTTGCGACCCGGTGCCGGGCGCCAAAGCGGTTCCATGGAAGGTCGTGTCTGCGAATGGCCGATCGGCATTCGCCTACCGACCGCATGCATCGCCCCACTACCGTGTTTTCGAAGCTTGGCCAGCTTGCCGGGGCGTCTCATGAAGTTGCCGGCTCGAATTCTCAACGTGTTGAGCTGTTGTCGATTTCGTGCGCGCTTTCGATTTCGAGAGAGCCTGGCGATGTCCGCAGGTGTCGGATCGGAGTCGACCGCGATGACGGGCCGGGTCGTTGTCCCACTCGTACTGCCTCCGACCGACTCGATGGCGGCCTTCGTCGCCTCGAGCCAGGCATGACCATGATGTTCGTCGGGTTCCAGATACGTGCCTTCGGCCCATTCGTTCCAGGCGTTGATGAAGACCACCTCGTCGGAACCGCCGTTATCCCTGGCGTCCTTGAGCATGTCGGTAAGCCATCGCTGATAGCGCTCCGGAGTCGCGCCGTGATAGATGGTCGCCTGTTCGCCGCGTCGGGCCGTGTTGTCCCAGCCGAGCATCACTCCACGGTGAAGCGGATGGTGAGGTCGACCGCGTTCGCTCGCCGTCGTCGCCAGGGCGTCGTAGTCATAGAGACCGCCGCGAAAGGCGGGATCGAGCCCCTTCATCTTGTTCTGGATGTCTGGAACGGTCAGACCATGGGGTGGAAACTCGACCGCAGCATCGAATCCCAGTGAGGCGGGATCGTCATCACCATGCTGGACCATGACCAGATGAAGCTCACCGAGACCCGCCTTGAGAACCTCGTCACGCCATGTGTCCGTCGCACGAAGACAGTTGTGCAGCTTGGTGGGACGATAGACCATCAGCATTCGCTTGCCGTCAACCGTGATGTATCGATCGTCCCCGAGTGTCGGCAGGAGATCGAGGATGAATCGACGATCGGTCTCGGGGGAATGCTGCTGTCCGATGAGAATCTCGTCCTCGAGACCGTCCCACCGCCTCGTCCAGTTCTCGTTCGCCCAGCAGACGCAGAACGGCAGCGTGGGACTACCACTGGCAAGAACGGCATCAAGTGGTCTCTCGAGAAGACGTGTTCCAGCGAACCAGTAGTGGTAGTAGCAGAAGCCGTGAATACCGTGGCTTGACGCCAGGTCGGCCTGTGCCTGTTGTACTTCCTGAATCCGGAGATCGTAGTAGCCCAGATCGGCCGGCCTTCTCGGCTGGGCATGTCCCTCGAACATCGGTCTGCCGCGGGTGACGTTCCTCCACTCGGTGAAACCCGTACCCCACCAGGCGTCGTTTTCCGGAATCGGATGGAACTGCGGAAGATAGAAGGCGATGGTGCGAGGGCATACCGAAGTCATGGGCGATCTCCGTCACGTCCCGGGACCAGTCCAAACCTGGATGCCAATCGAACGAGTGGTGATCGGTGCATGGATTCGAGTTGATCCAGCGCCGTGCGAAGGGCCGTCTCATACTCCTGCTGAAGCTCCATCCTCCGGACCTGCTCGGCCGCCAGGGCATGCTTGAGCTTCATGAACTCGACCATGGCACAGCCTGGATCGTCGAGAATGCCCCAGTCGATCGAGGGAAGTGTTCCATTGGTGGCGATGCCGACGAGATACACCCCGGCATCGCCGAAGGTGCCGAGATTTTCAATGGACGACTTCTCGCCATCGAGCCTGTGCAATGCCGGTGATTCAATCGGGGCTTCATCTTCGAGCGGCATCATCACCGATCCGGTTACGCATCGCTGCGATCCGAATACCACCTGGTTGAACCGCGTTCCGAGAAAGGACTTGAAGTCGGATCGATCCATTTCATTGACATGGAACGGATTGTCCTCGGGCGAACTCTGCACATAGGCGTTGGAGTCCGGCGTCGACATGATCAGAAGGCCATCCGTTCGGAGCACTCGACGTATCTCCGACATGAAACCGTCATGGTCCTGAATGTGCTCGATTGTCTCATAGCTGACGACGGCATCCACCGAATTGTCCTCGAGTGGTATCGAGAGACAGGATCCCTCCAGGAAACGGACCGAATCGCCTCCGTGGACACGAGTGGCCCGCTCGACGATCTCCCGGTCGATGTCGACACCGACGACATCGCGAGCCGTATCCGAAAGGAGTCTGGATCCATAGCCTTCACCGCTGGCGATGTCCAGGACATCCAGTCCGGTCACCATCGTTCTGGCGAACAGGTAGCGATGGAGATGCTCGACCTCGATTTCTCCGCGAACACCAGGAATGAAACGTTCGCCGGTGAATTCCGGAGATGATTCATCCCGTCCATGTCCATAGAAAATATGATCGTCGTCCTTCATTCGTCCATCTTCCCGTTCATGACCGGGATGTCATCCAGTATTGATGACAATTCCTCTTCCCAGGGCGAGGCGGTTCGATCGATGATCGCTTCGGTGGATGCGATGTCCAGAACACTGCTGGCGGGTCTTCGCGCAGGTGTCGGCCACTGATCGCCGGGGATCGGCTCGATGGTGACATCATGGTCCAGTATTCCCTTCATTCGTGCGATATCGTGAATGGCCTGTGCGAATCCGTGCCAACTGGTGTGGCCCCCATCCGTCCAATGGTACAGACCAGACGCCGAAGTACCGGCGAGATCCCAGATCGTGCCGGCCAGACTCGCAGCGGACGTCGGCGTCCCATGCTGATCGCAGACGACCTTGATGTGGTTTCTCTCACTCATGAGCTTCAACATGGTCAGGAGGAAGTTGTGTCCATGCGAGGAGTACAACCAGGCTGTTCGTACGACGAGGCCGCTCGAGGGCAGCGTCTCGAGAATCGCCCTTTCGCCATCCCTCTTGGTCCGACCATACGCACTCAGCGGAGAGGTCTCGGCATCAGGCGGATAGGGTCTGCCGGATCGCCCATCGAAGACGAAGTCGGTGGAGACGTGGATCATTCTCGCCGAATGGGCTCGGCATGACTCGGCCAGCAGTCGCGCGCCATGCGAATTGATGGTGGCCGCCTCCGATTCATTCTCTTCCGCACCATCGACATCCGTCCAGGCGGCTGCATTGATGACGACATCGGGACGGATGGATTCGAAGTGCGACGCGATCTGATCCGGAGAGGTTATATCCAGTGATTCGATGGACATCGATCGAACGTCAACATCCGCCGGCGCACATCTCGCCAGCTCCGTCGCGAGCTGGCCCCCTGCACCGGTCAGCAGACATTTCACGAAAAGACGTCCGCCTGGAGAAGCAACTTGCCTTCGCGATCCTTGTCCGTGATCAAGGGATCGGTGCCCGGCTCGATGGGCCATTCGATTCCAAGCGCGGGATCGTTCCAGAAGAGCGTTCGTTCATGGTCCTTCGCGTAGTAGTCCGTGCACTTGTACTCGAAGGCGGCGACTTCGCTGGTCACGTAGAAGCCATGGGCGAATCCCGGAGGCACCCATAGGGATCGCTTGTTCTCGGAGGACAGCACGACACCCACCCAGTGACCGAACGTGTTCGACGACTTCCGCATGTCGACACAGACGTCGTAGACCTCTCCCTCGACGACTCGCATCAGCTTGCCCTGCGTGTTCTCGATCTGATAGTGGAGCCCGCGAAGCGTGCCCTTCTTCGAGAAGCTGAAATTATCCTGGACGAACGAGGCATCGATGCCGCATTCGCTGAACCTGGCTTCGTTCCAGGTCTCGATGAAATAACCGCGATGATCCCCGAAGACATGCGGTTCGATGATCCGTACGTCCGGAATCGAGGTCTCGACGACATTCATGCCGTGGCCGCCGGTTCCCGCAGCAGATTCAGCAGGTACTGTCCGTACTCGTTCTTCGACAAGGGTTGTGCCAGCTTCTCCAGCTGTTCGTCCATTATCCATCCGCTTCTCCAGGCGATTTCTTCGGGACAGGCGATCTTGAGACCCTGTCTGGTTTCGATTGTTTCAACAAACTGGGCAGCCTGCAGAAGACTTTCATGTGTTCCGGTGTCCAGCCACGCATCGCCTCGACCGAGCATCTCCACATGGAGCTTCTTGTTCTGGAGATAGACCTCGTTGACCGATGTGATCTCGAGTTCGCCCCTTGCGGAAGGCTTGACCCCCCTGGCGATCTCGATCACATCGGAGTCGTAGAAGTACAGACCCGTGACCGCGTAGTTCGAACGTGGGTTGACGGGCTTTTCCTCGAGGCTGATGGCCTGATTGCCCTCACCCAGTTCGACGATTCCGAATGCCTCGGGATTCCCGACGCGATAGGCGAATACCGTCGCCCCGTCGTTACGCGAATCGGCTCGCTCCAGTCGACTGACAAGATCGTGGCCGAAGTAGATGTTGTCACCCAGCACCAGAGAGGATTGGGAATCGCCGATGAAGTCCTCTCCGATCAGGAATGCCTGCGCAAGGCCTTCCGGACGAGGCTGCTCTGCGTAGGTGAACTCGACACCCCAGTCCTCGCCGGTTCCTAGCAGACGCTTGAAACAGGGAAGATCGTGTGGAGTACTGATGATCAGGATCTCCCTGATGCCCGAAAGCATCAGAACCGAGAGCGGGTAGTAGATCATCGGCTTGTCGTAGATCGGCATCAGCTGCTTGCTGACCGCTCTGGTCACCGGGTAGAGCCGTGTTCCTGAACCGCCAGCGAGAATGATTCCCTTGCGTGTCGTCATGTATTCATCCTCTGCAACGAATGGCCAAACCACCATTGTATGGTCTATCTCGACACTCTGGAATACCGGATCAAGGGCCGATCAAGCTCCATTTCCACCGTCAAATCAAGTTGAATTATCAGCACCACCGGTTTCAATGCCCGGAGAGGATTTCACGCATTCCATCGAAGGCCTCGGCCAGATGCGGCCCCGGATAGTTGATCCGGGGATGGACCAGCCAATGACATCTGGCTTTCGGAATCGCACCATTCACCAATCCTGTCAATTCAGGGCTCTCTGCACTTGATTCAGCGGACACGACGAGAATCAGATCCGGCTCCAGTCGGACGACATCCTCGATTGAAAGCTGCTTCCAGCCCTCCTGTCGTATGACGTTCTGGGCACCTGTCGTATCGAGCATCTCATCGAGATACGTTCGTTGTCCCCAGGCCAGTGGCGGCACCTGATCGTTGACGATGAGAATACGAAGGCCTTCCCCTGCCGTTGTCGGCATCATCACGTCATCCAGTTCTCCGGAAAGCGTGCTGCATCGATCCCGTGTTTCATCGAAGGCGGGTCTTTCGGAGGTGATGGCCGCGGGAAGTTCATCGAGTACCCGTTTGATGTCGACGACATCTCTCAATGGCCAGGCATGCAGCGACCAGTCGTGCTCCTGGGAAAGACCCAGAAGAGAAGCATCCTGATCCGTCGAATCGGCCTGTATGAACACATGACTGGGCTGAAGACGGATGATCGCTTCCCAGTTTCGATCGTGGAGATCACCGACTGCCGGAACTTCCGACTGGTCTCGTGTTCGCAGGACACACCAACTGGAGCGACCCACGAGAGAATCCCCCAGCCCGACATCCTCGAGGATTCCCGTGAGGGCGGGACTGAGACTGATGATGCGAAGTTCATCGGTGTGTTCGACGGGAGCCGGTGGACGACATCCGACGATCAGAATGGAAACCAGGATCAACCAGCGTTGCATGTCGACAGTATCCCAGATGGATGGATGTCCGCCTCGCATTCCATCCACACATCGCTGAACACAATGGAATTCGGTGTCTTCACGATCCGGCGATGTCTCGTTTCAGTCGATCCGGCAGACCCTGACCGAGCAACCTGTTGGCCATGTCGTTGTCGGGCCCGGGCTCCGGACCGTCGAAGAGCATGTACGCCATCGCAGCAAGGATGTCGCGATCCTTCGATTCGAGTTTCGAGATGCCCACGTCGTCGATCGACAGAGTCCACGTCCGCCCACCATTGGGACTGCTCACCGTGATCGGCAGATCCATCGTGAGCCCCTTGAGCCAGTCGACGATGAGCTGGATCGATTCCCGATCGCCCTTGTTCATGTCGGCCATGAGCCGACTGGATTCGGCATCGAGATCCGAATCCGACGATACCCATGCTTCGGCTCTTTCACTGGCCGCCACCATGTCATCGAGGATTCTCAAGAGCGCTTTGTTACGTGTCAGGGAATCATCCATCCTCATCAACTCCTCATTTTGATCCGACTGGCTTGCCGGGCAGCCTCTGGGCTGTTGCGTAGTCATCATAAAGGTTGCTGCAATGATAGACACCGCCTGGCGGCGGGTTCATCATCACCAGTTTGAATTCGACATCTCTGAAGGCGCGGTTGTACATCGGCTTGAACCACATGGGAATCTGCGTGATCTGCGTGAAGACACCGTTTGTCGTTGTTCGCTTCCAGGTGTCGAGGACCGTCTTGTTGATCGGATGTGGAAGGCTGGGAACCGGCAGGCAGCTCATGAACACATCCACCTTCTCGATGTCTCGCTCCGCGAGAAGATCGGGCAGGAATTCGACGCTTGCCCTGGCGATGTCCACCTTCGGGCATCTTCTTGAAGCCAGTTCATGCAGCTCTGGATCCATCTCGACCGAAAGGAAGGTGCTCTCCGGATGCATCCGGCGTTGAACGAGTTCGGTCAATGGACCCGTCCCCGCTCCCAGTTCGACTACGACTTGGGGAATCGTGCTGTCCAGATCACGGCACATCGCCTTGCAGAGCCATCGACTTGATGGCGTCAGGCTGGCGATGTTCGTTCCATGTTTCATGAACTTTCGGATCCATACCGTTCGTTCCTTGATTCGACTCACGTTTAAACACCCCTCATCGGGTTTCTATATATGGATTCAAGGATGCGGGCGGAAAGCGTGGAACGACATTCACATCCGGTTCAAATACTTCAATAGGAATAATAACCTCCTATCACTGCCTAAACGTGAATACGGCATCTTCCAAACACAATGTGGAACTAAAGCTGAACTGCGACGTATTCACTCAACGCAGCGGATCGGTCCTTTCCCCTCGGGGCACGTTTGCTCCGGACCTTCCGCATTCATGAGGAATTATTAATGATGCATTCACTGTTGCGTCACGGAATCATCTGTGGCATGACCTTGTCAGCCGGTGTACCGACACTGGCAGCGGTCGATTCCATCTCCATTACATCCACCAGTAGCTGGTCGAACGGCTTCAATGGTGAAATTCAATTCACGAACGACGGACCCGAGACCATCGAAGGATGGTCATTGCTCATCGAGAACGGGCCCCAGATAAACTCCGCCTGGAACTGCCTATGGACCCCTGATGGTCTCGTCGATCAGTTCGATGACGACGGTTGGAACGGTTCGGTAGGACCAGGCGGCATCGTCACCATTGGATTTGGTGCGGATGGCTCGCTTCAGGAAACCATCTCATCGGCCACATTGAATGGTCAACCGGTCGAGGTCCTCTATGAAGGTCTGCTTCCCGATGATCCAGCGGATGAAGATGAGGAGGATCAGCAGGAGAACGACGACGATCCCCAGGATGATGAGGATTCCAACGAGGATCAGGATGACGAACAGGATTCGGAAGACGGTTCCGGCACATGCATCGGTGATGTCGATGGCAACGGCGCCGTCGATGTGGACGACATGCTTGGTGTTCTCAACAGCTGGGGCCCCTGCGACAGCTGCGCTGCGGACTTCGATGCCAGCGGAACCGTCGACGTCAACGACATGCTCGCGATACTCGCGGCCTGGGGCACCTGCCCCGATGAGGGGCCCGAGGGTACCGACAAGAAGATCGTCGCCTACTACATCGAGTGGGGAGTCTACGGACGTGACTACCAGCCGGCGGACATGCCGCTCGATCAGATCACCCATGTGAACTACGCCTTCGCCAACATCAGCGACGACGGACTCATCGCCATCGGCGATCCGTATGCGGCGATCGACAAGGCCTACCCGGGTGATACCTGGGATCAACCCTATCGCGGAACCTACAACCAGCTCAACAACGTCCTTCGTGCTCAGTATCCGCACATCAAGACGCTCATCTCCGTCGGCGGATGGACATGGTCGGGACGTTTCTCGGATGTCGCGTTGACAGCGGAATCCCGTGATCGTTTCTCTGAATCGTGCGTCGACTTCATCAGGGAGTACAACTTCGATGGTGTGGACATCGATTGGGAATATCCCGTCTGCTGTGGACTCTCCAGCAATACGTACCGACCGGAGGATCGCCAGAACTACACGCTTCTCATGGAATCGCTCCGCAACCACCTCGATCAGGCCGCTGTTGAGGATGGCCGGGAGTATCTCCTGACGATCGCGTCGGCTGGTGGCGTCGACAAGCTCGTCAACTACGAGCTTGCACAGATCGCCAGTCATCTGGACTGGGTCAACACGATGTCCTACGACTTCATGGGCGCCTGGGACCTGAGTCTCACCGGTCACCACAGCGCGCTCTATGCCAATCCGGTGAATCCCTCACCAAGCGACAAGGTTCGCGAGGACTACAACGCGGATGGTTCGGTGCAGCCCTGGCTGGATGCGGGCGTTCCGCCCAGCAAGATCGTCATGGGTGTTCCGTTCTACGGAAGAGCCTGGGGTGGCGTCGATCCGACCGGCAATGGTCTCTACCAGTCCGCTTCGCTGGTTCCTCCTGGTACCTGGGACGACTGGTCGAGCGGTGCGACGGGCATCAACGACTACACCCAGATCAAGACTCTGCTGGGAACCGGGCAATACACGCGCTACTGGGATGATGTCGCCAAGGTCCCATGGGCATGGAGCCCGACCGCTCACGGAGGGCACTTCATCTCCTATGACGACCCGGAGTCGATGCAGCTCAAGATGGACTACATCAATGAAAAGGGTCTTGGTGGAGCCATGTTCTGGGAGGTCACCGGCGATCTTGAGAATGAACTCCTCGGTGTGATTCATCAAGCCATCGGGGACTGAGACTGACGGACTTCACGAATCCGAATCAATCCGTCGAATCGGGTGCCGCAGGATGCGGACTCGATTCGGCGGATCTTTTTTTGGACTGTGGTGATTCCATGAGAACCGATATCATTCAACAGAACCCTACCTGGCCGATTTGATTACGGCCTGCACTCATTCTGTCACAGCATTTGCCGGAGTTGGACGTGAAGAAGATACCGATCACCGTGATCCTCCCTGTGAAGAATGATGCGAAGACTCTTCCACAGGCGCTCGAGAAGCTGGGGAGATTCGAGAAGGTGGTCGTCGTCGACTCCGACAGCAGGGATGGCACGGATGAGGTGGCTGCCAGATACGGTGCGGACTATGTGATTTTCAGATGGAACGGACAGCCGCCCAAGAAGCGGTCCTGGTATCTGGACAATCACGACATCGAGACGGACTGGGTCCTGTTCCTCGATGCCGACGAGATCGTCAGCGAATCGTTCTGCGATGAGGTCGAGAAGTCCATAGCCAGTCACGATCATGTTGGATTCTGGATGACCTTCCAGAACTGGTTCATGGGCAAGTGGCTTCGCTACGGAGATCCATTCTCCAAACTGGCCCTGTTCAAGCATTCCTGTGGTCGATACGAACGGGTGGCGGACGATGGGTGGACCAACATCGATGTGGAAGTTCATGAACATCCCGTCCTGAAAGGGACACTCGGGAAGATTCATTCGCCGGTCGCCCACGATGAGCGTCGTGGCATGGATTCCTACATAGGCAAGCACAACGAATATTCGACCTGGGAAGCCAATCGATACACGGCACTTGGTCCGAAGGGATCGAGCGACTGGAACCTGATGACGCCTCGGCAGCAGTTCAAGTACAAGCATGTGGACAAGTTCTGGTTCGCCCCGACCTATTTCATGATCTCCTTCTTCGCCAAGCGGGGTTTTCTCGATGGTCGGGCCGGACTCGTATTCGCTTCCTTGAAACGCGAGTACTACAGCCATATCCGTCTCAAGATCCTCGAGATTCGCAAGGACAAGCAGGCGCCTTCCGTCGAGGCGTCCTCTTCCGAAAAGATGATCCGTGCCACCGAGAAGGATATTCCGATCACGCTGATCATTCCCGTCAAGAACGAGGCCAAGAACCTTGCCAATTGCATGGATCGCGTGGGTCGTTTCCAGGATGTCGTGGTCGTCGATTCCGGTAGTACCGACGCGACGCTCGACATCGCCAGGGAATATGGCGCAACCTGCATTCACTTCGAATGGAACGGGCACTTCCCGAAGAAGCGCAACTGGTATCTGGACAATCATGAACTCAAGACCGAATGGGTGCTGTTCCTCGATGCCGATGAGTTGATCAACGACGCCTTCTGCGACGAGGTCAAGAAGGCCGTCACCACGGGCAATCATGTCGGCTACTGGCTGAACTTCCACAATTGGTTCCAGGGCAAGTTCCTGAGACACGGTGATCCGTTCTCCAAGCTGGCCTTGTTCCGACCCGATGCGGGCAGATACGAGCGTATCGACGATGAACAGTGGAGCGGACTGGACATGGAGATCCATGAGCATCCCGTCCTCGATGGATCGATCGGGAAGATCGGCTCCCCCATCGACCACAACGACAGACGCGGCCTGGACTCCTACATCGGGAAGCACAATGAATATTCGACAT
Organism: Phycisphaerales bacterium UBA3158; assembly: GCA_002364555.1. Lineage (GTDB taxonomy): Bacteria > Planctomycetota > Phycisphaerae > Phycisphaerales > SM1A02 > UBA1668. The sequence goes on from DEYM01000159.1 coordinate 12,786, forward strand.
GGGAAGCCCGTCGGCATCTGGCCATGGAGATGGATGATGCCGAATCGTGGAACGCGTTGACTCGCCGTCAGAAATTCAAGTACCGCCATATCGAGAAGTGGTGGTTCAAGTGGGTGTACTTCGTCCTGTGCTACATCATCAAACTGGGTGTGCTTGACGGCAGATCAGGCTTCGTGTTCGCTTCCCTGAAACGTCATTACTACGGGCACATCAGATTGAAGGTGAGGGAATTCAAGGAAGGTGTTCCTGGAACCCGGAACATACACGAGTCCTGATTCCAGTCGTCATGGATGCGTCAGGACGAGACGACGGCCAGCCAACCCTCACGACCCGGAATCGTCTCCGGCTTGATTGAATGCACCGGCATGGTCGACTCATCGGCCACCAGTTCGCCCAGGGGGACGATGTCCCGCCCACTGGCGATCACGTCATCAAGAAACGCCTCGAACATGCGCGACTTCGACATTCCTTCGGCTTCCGCATGGATGGTCAGGACCTCGTCGGTACCTGTTCTCATGGAGTCCATCAGAAACCGGTTGTAGTTCTCATCGGGTACTTCTCCAGCCACCTCATCCCATGTCGGCAGCGTGACGGGTATCTGGGGCTGTGACAGTTCAGTGCCCCCTACCGTTGGACGAAACGCTCCGCATCTGCCTCGACAGTCGCTGTTGTAGTGGAATGGAAAGTCCTGCTTCACCTGAAGAACCTCGTCGGTGCATCTCCATCCGGGTACCGCGGAACAATCGGGCGTGCGGCCGATGATCCGTGTCAAGCAGTCGAAGGCCTTCTTGATCTGCTGATTCAACCCGTGATGCCCGAGCTGTTCCACCTTCATCTGCCACAGATGGTGATCCCAGGCATGGACACCGATCTCGTGACCCCCATCGGATGCCAATCGAATGGTGGAGGACAGTCGTCGACCGATCCTCGGACCGGGCCAGATCGTTCCCCTGAAGAGAATGCTCCATCCATACAGGTTTCCAGCTCTGGTCCTCAGCATCTTCCTGAGAAAGGTCGGGCGAAGAAGTCGAAACAGATGCCGGCCCATGTTGTCCGGACCGACTGTGAAGAAGAAGGTCGCCTTGATGTCTCGAGCCGCCAGAATTCGACAGAGCTCGGGAACACCATCACGTGTTCCACGAAACGTATCGACATCGATTCGTAGACCCAGTCGATTGGACACGCAACTCACCGGCTGCTGGCCGTCTCCGTCTGAGGCGATTCGACACCATGCCGCTCCGCCCAGTCGCGAAGGAACCAGTCAAGAGTTCTCGAAACCGACTCGCGAGTCTTGACCTGTGGTCGCCATCCGACATATCGAAGGGCATTCCGAATGCTCGGGCGACGATGCTTCACATCCTCATAGCCCTTGCCGTAGTAGGTACTGCTCTCGATCTCCCTGAAGCCCGCGAATGGCGGGAAGTGACTTCTCAATGGATGGGCTTCGAATTCCTCCACCAGCATCTCCGCCAGTTCGCGGATGCTCGCCTCGTTCTCGGGATTGCCGATATTGACGATCTTGCCGTCACATCGGTCATCCTCGTTTTCGATGATCCTGAAGAGGCAATCCACTCCTTCTTCGACTTCCGTGAAGCATCTCTTCTGCTGACCGCCATCGACCAGGAGAATGGGTGTGCCCTCGACGAGATTGAGAATCAGCTGGGTGATGGCTCTGGATGAACCGATCCTGGCCGAATCCAGGGAGTCCAGTCTGGGACCAATCCAGTTGAATGGTCTGAAGAGTGTGAATTTAAGATCCTCATGCTGGCCATAGGCCCAGATCACCCTGTCGAGCAACTGCTTCGAACAGGAATAGATCCATCGCTGACGATTGATCGGACCGGTCACGAGGGTCGATGAATCCTCATCGAAGTAGTCGTCTTGACACATGCCGTAGACCTCGGAGGTCGACGGGAAGATGATTCGACGGCCGTAGCGGACACAGTCGCGAACGATGCGCAGGTTCTCCTCGAAGTCGAGCTGGAAGACCCGAAGTGGATTGCGCGTGTACTCGATGGGTGTCGCGATCGCGACCAATGGAAGGACCACATCGCACTTGCGTACGTGGTACTCGATCCATTCCCTGTTGATGGAGATGTCGCCTTCCAGGAAATGGAAGTCGGGATGCTCGACGATTCCTCCAAGATTGTCGGATCGGAGATCCATGCCGTGGATCTCGTATCGGCCGGTGGCCAGTAGCTGCTCGCAGAGATGGCTTCCGATGAATCCATTGACACCGAGTATGAGTACGGATGTCTTGCGCCCCGGACCACGACGTTCCTGCGCGGAAAATCGCATTCCGGGCACGATGTTGAGATCCGATGCGACCTGTGAACCGGTGGCATACACCCCGTCGTCGGTCTGCGCGTAGTCGACCTGAACGCCTTCGGAACCGCATGAGACGACCAGAGGATCGGTGCTCAGAACCGTACCGGGGACTTCGTGGGACTGGGTCACCTGCGTGGTCTTCCAGATCCGGACGACACGATCACCGACCTGCCCGATCGCACCCGGGTATGGACGCGTCACGGCTCGAACAAGATTGTGGACGCCTTCGCTGGACATGGACCAGTCGATTCGACCGTCTTCGGGTGTTCGCCTGGGATAGACGGTGGCCTCGGACTCGTCCTGAGGTGTCCGCGTCGCCGTTCCGGCGATGATCCCGGGAAGCACCGAATCCAGAAGCGATCCGGCCGACTCGTGAACCTTGCCCATGAGGGTCTTGGCGGTGTCCTTGGGATCGATTGCGATCGCCTGCTGAGCGACGATGTCGCCCGCATCCGGCCTTGAAGTCATGTGATGAAGCGTGACACCGGTCTGGGTTTCACCATTGACGAGTACCCAGTTGACGGGCGCCCGACCACGATAGAGAGGTAGCATCGAACCATGGAGGTTGTAGCATCCACCCGGGAACACCGAGAGGACATCGTCCTTCACCAGTTTCCTGTAGTAGAAGGAAAACAGCGCATCGGCTCCCATGGCTCGCATTCGCTCGATCCAGATGGGGTGATTGATGTCTTCAGGAGCATGGGTGGGTATGCCGGCCTCGGCAGCCCATTCAGCAACCGATCTGAACCAGACATTTTCACCAGGATCATCCTGATGCGTGAAAATCGCCGCGATCTCGATCCCGGCGCGCCTCAGCGCTTCGAGACCGGCTACTCCGACGTCGTGATAGGCAAGGACTACAGCCTTCATGAATGAACAAGCCTCCGCTTGGTAGTGTCCGTTGTGGTGGCGACCGAATCTCCGGACATCACCGTCTGATCATGAACTGAATCGACGAAATACCGAGGACGGCCCCGAACGTCGTTGTGAACTCGTGAAAGGTACTCGCCCAGCAGTCCCATCGCGACAAACTGGATGCCGACGAGGAAGAAGAGTACCGAGAAGAGCGTGAAAACACCGGCCGCCGCCCATTCCGGGCCCAATGCCAGCCTGAGTACGAGCAGGACCACACCAAAGGCCACGCTTCCCGCGGAAATGATGACGCCCACCCATGTGAGAAGTCTCAGGGGAAAGGTGGTCATGCAGGTCAGCAGATCGAACTGCAGGTTGATCAACCTCATGAAGCCGTACTTGGAGGTGCCCGCCAATCGCTCGGCATGGGCGACTTCGATCTCGGATGTCCGTTTGGCGAAGGAATTGGCCAGAACTGGAATGAAGGTGCTTCGTTCCCTGCACTGCAACATGGCTTCGACGATGTTTCGCCGATAGGCCCGGAGCATGCAGCCGTAGTCGTGCATCATG
>DEYM01000018.1:0-11688 GCA_002364555.1 Phycisphaerales bacterium UBA3158
GAAATCTGCTCGTACTTCCAGCCCTGTTCTTCCCACCAGTGGCGATACATGCGGTCCATCATGGCGGCCCAGTCGTCCGCGTCGTTACCGCCATCTCCCGCCTGGATCGCAACGAAGCAGTCACGATGGTCGTGCTTGTCGGAGAGCAGTGACTGCAATTCGACCTTTTCCATCCGACGGGTCAGCTTGAAGAACTGCTCGTCGACTTCAATCAGAAGTTCCTCATCACCGGCCTCTTTGGCCAGTTCGTACCCGACCGTGGCGTCTTCATAGTCGCCGATGACACTCTCGAGCCCTTCCGTCTGGGCCTTGAGCAGCTTGAATTCCGATATCACCTTCTGAGCGGCTTCCTGGTCGTTCCAGAAATCGGCGGTGTTCATGTTTTCCTGAAGCGAATCCCTTTGAGCGATCTTGCCGTCGTAGTCAAAGAGAGTCACGGATGGTCAAGATCCGCGCCTCGAGGTCGTCTATCACAGGTTGGTGAGCTTCATAATGCATGGGGGGCCAGTGTACCTCAGCAAACACGAGCAGGTAGCTGGCAGCATCTCGATTGGGCGGTATCCTTCCATTCCATGATGGAGAACATGATGAGCAGTGCCATGAACCTATCCGATCGTGCCAAGGGCGTTCCCGCCTCGCCGACCCTTGCCATCACAGCCAGAGTGAAGGCGCTCAAGGCTGCTGGAGAGGACATCATCGGGTTTGGAGCGGGAGAGCCTGATTTCGGCACGCCCGCGATCATCAGTGAGGCGGCCATCGAGTCCCTTCAGAACGGACAGACTCGGTACGCGCCGACTCCCGGAACCCCCGAGGCCCGTGAGGCCATTGCCCAGAAGCTTCGCACGGAGAACGGCATCGACTGCTCGGCTGCAGACATCATCGTCAACAACGGCGCCAAGTTCACCATCTATCTGGCATTGCAGGCGATCATCAATCCCGGTGATGTGGTTCTGCTTCCTACACCGGCCTGGGTCTCCTACAAGCCGATGATTGAACTGGCTGGCGGAGTGGTTCGGGAAATTCCAGCGGGTCCTGATTCCGATTTCAAGATGACTCCACTGCAGCTTGATGAGGCATTGGCCGCCGGTGCTCGAGCCCTGATCTTCAACAGTCCCTCAAACCCCTGTGGAACGATGTACACCCCGGATGAAGTGGCTGCATTGATTCAGGTGATCAGGAAGCATCCATCCATCGCAGTCATTGCGGATGAGATCTACGAGCAGTTGATCTATACGGAAGCACCATACTGTTCCATGGCGAGCGATCCGGAAATCGCGGACCGGGTCATCACCATCAACGGTCTCAGCAAGACATTCGCCATGACCGGATGGCGAATTGGATACGCCTGTGCCACCGATCCCGATGGGGCGGTGATAAAGGCCATGACGAGACTGCAGAGCCAGATGACGTCATCCATCACCAGTTTTCTCATGAGCTCCATTCCAGCAGCATTGAACGGAGCAAAGTCCGATGTCGAGATGATGAGACGGACCTTTGCCAAGAGGGCCGAATTGATCCATGGCCTCATCGAGGCCTGGCCAGGAGTCAGCTGCCCGAGGCCGACGGGGGCGTTCTACGTATTTCCGGATGTTTCCTCGACCTTCGGTCGGACCTCGCCCGGTGGAGTGACCATCAATGGGGCCATGGATTTCGCTTCAGCACTGCTGGACGAGGCCAGAGTGGCGGTTGTTCCAGGTGAGGGATTTCTCGGTTGTGGACCTCGACATGTCCGAATGTCATTTGCCTGTTCGGATGAAGACATCAAGGAAGGGTGTCGAAGAATCGCGAGATGGCTCTCAGAGCTGTCTTAAGGCCACTTTGGCCCGAAACCGGCTCAAGGTCCGGTAAACAGGAAATCGACCGGATCCTCTGTTGCTCCTCGCGTCTGGGGCTTGCTGCCGCTACAATCCGGAATTCAAATTGGAAACGAACTTTTAGAGCCAGGAGGGGGTCTAGACCGACCCCGACGAGGATTACATGAGCCTCACTTTAGATCAAACACGTGAAATCGTGAACGAGCACAGTCGTGGTGACAATGACACGGGTTCCCCCGAGGTCCAGATCGCCATCATGACCACCCGTATTCAGCAGCTGACCGAGCATCTCAAGGTAGCGAAGAAGGATCACTCCTCTCGTCGCGGTCTTCTCATGCTCGTCGGCAAGCGAACTCGTCTGTTGCGTTACCTCTCGAGGACTCGACCAGCAGACTATCGGGCGCTTATCAAGAAACTCGGCCTGCGCAAGTAGCCGGTCGAGCACACCGTCACGGGCCCGATGCCGAAGAAGCATGTTGGCAGTGGGCAAGTGCCAGTTTTTCAACTGACCCTTGTCTTCTGCCCACAGTGTGATGGCGATATCGGCCCACACCACAGAACTGTCCCTGCACATCGATTGTGTGTCTCGGGCAACTATCACCAATCCAGATGATTGGCAGGAGTAAGAACAATGAAAGAATGTCATGTCGAAAGAGAAATCGGCGGACGAATGATGCGCATGGAGACAGGCGTCGTGGCCAAGCTGGCCAATGCCTGTGTCATGATCACCCATGGTGATTCCACTGTCATGTGCAGTGCCGTTCGTGCCAACCCCCGTCCAGGGCTTGATTTCTTCCCGCTTCAGTGCGACTACCGAGAACGAACGTCCGCAGCGGGCAAGTTCCCCGGTGGCTTCCGCAAGCGAGAAGGTGCCCCGAACGAGAAGGAAGTCCTGACGATGCGGATGATCGATCGTCCGATTCGTCCTCTCTTCCCGGACGGCTTCATCGACGAAGTCCAGCTCCAGTGCTGGGTCATGAGTCACGATGGTCAGAATGACACAGATGTGCTCGCTTGCACAGGTGCTTCAGCGGCCTTGAACCTCACCGACGCCCCGTTCGAGGGTCCAGTCGCCACCGTTCGAGTCGGCCGGGTCACCACCGAGCAGGGTGAGCAGTTCGTACTGAACCCGACCCAGGCACAGATGGAATATTCCGATCTGGATCTCGTTCTCTCCGGACATGTAGATGGTGTGAACATGATCGAAGTCGGTGCTGCCGAGGTTCCCGACGAGGATGTCCTCAAGGCCATCGAGTTCGGTTACGAGGAAGGCATCAAGCCTCTTCTGGAGATGATGAACGAGCTTCACGGCAAGGCCGACGCTCCAGAGAAGCGAATGGGTGAACTGTCGCTTCCACCAGCTGATGTCACCGAGAAGGTCAAGGCCGTCGCTGGCGACGAGATGACTACCGTCAGGAAGATTCCCGGCAAGTCCGATCGCAGCGCCGCCGTCGATGCACTTCGCAAGAAGGTCATCGAAGATCACTTCGCCATTCCCGACAACGCCTCCTATGCCGACCACCGTGCTGCCGAGGATCGTCAGCGGTGGGCTCGTGAAGCCTTCCGTCAGCTCGAGAAGAAGACCACTCGTCGTCTCATCGTGGAAGAGAACATCCGTGCCGATGGCCGTGATTACACGACCATCCGACCACTCCGAATCGATACGGGCGTCTTCGCCCGCACACACGGTTCGTCCTTGTTCCAGCGTGGAGAGACCCAGAGTCTCGTCACCTGCACCCTGGGAACGGGTCGTGATGAGCAGATCGTCGATGGTCTGATGCCCGAATATGCCAAGAAGTTCTACCTCCACTACAACTTCCCACCGTTCTGCGTGGGTGAAGCTGGTCGAATCATGGGACCTGGTCGACGTGAAGTCGGTCATGGTGCTCTGGCCGAGCGGTCGCTTCTGGGCGTTCTTCCCGATGTGGAGGACTTCCCGTACACGGTTCGTCTGGTGAGTGACATCACCGAGTCGAATGGTTCATCATCGATGGCCTCCGTCTGTGGTGGCTGCATGGCTCTGATGGATGCTGGCGTTCCGATCAAGAACACCTGTGCCGGCATCTCGATCGGTCGATTCAGCAACGACGAAGGCAAGATCGTCCACGTCACCGATATCATCGGTGAGGAGGACTTCTTCGGGGACATGGACTTCAAGGTCTCCGGTACCCGAGAAGGAATCACCGGAATCCAGCTTGATCTCAAGGCTCGAGGCCTCTGGTTCGATGAGATCAAGACCATCTTCACGCAGGTTCGCGAGGGTCGAATCTGGTTGATCGATCAGATGGAAGCCGCCCTGGATGGCCCGAGGGAGAACATCTCCCAGCATGCTCCGCGAATCACCCAGATCACCATTGATCCGGACAAGATCGGCAAGCTCATCGGACCCGGCGGCAAGACCATTCGAAGCATTCAGGAAAGCACCGGTGCCAACATCGATGTCGATGATGACGGTACCGTCACGATTTCCTCCACTGACGGAGTTTCCGGTGCCAAGGCACTGGCCGAGGTCGAAGCGGTTGCCGCGACGATCAAGGTCGGTTCCGTGTACGAAGGAAAGGTCGTCTCGACCAAGGACTTCGGCGCCTTCATCGAGATCGCAACCGGTACCGACGGCATGTGTCACATCTCTGAACTGGCCGATGGCTATGTGAAGAATGTCGATGATGTCGTCAAGGTCGGCGATGTCGTGAAGGTCAAGGTCATCAATGTCGATCCCACCGGCCGCATCAAGCTCTCCCGCAAGGCAGTCCTCCTCGAGGAGGCTTCCGAGGGTGAGGATGCCAAGGAGACCGTAGAGGCTTCGTCCTGACCAGGCTTTATCAGGAGGACAGGTCCTGAACACGACCTGGTTCATAATCGGAATCGGAGCGGGCATGGTTGCGACCGTGCCCGTTCTGCTATGGGCACTTCGCCGCGCCACTCATCGCGCCCGGGAAGCAGAGGGCGAGTCGCGCGACAACCAGCGACTCGCCGAGCTGGGTGCCATGACTGGAGGGCTTGCGCACGAGATCAAGAATCCACTGTCGACGGTGGGCTTGAATGCGCAGCTCCTTCAGGAGGATCTGCAGCATCTTGAGATAGAGGCGGACGAGCGGGATCGACTGGTTCATCGCGTCGAGACACTGCATCGTGAAGTCGATCGACTACGCGGAATTCTGACCGACTTTCTGGAATATGCCGGACGAATCAAGCTGGATGTGCAGCTCAGAGACGTTCGTGAAGTCGTGGAGGAACTGGGAGACTTCTATCATCCTCAATGCGTGCAGTCCGGAGTCGTGATGAGAATCGATGCCTGTGCCTCGCGTGCCATGGCCATGATCGACGAGGGCATGCTCAAGCAGGCGCTTCTGAATCTCGTGCTCAATGCAGTTCAGGCGATGACATCCACGGAGGATTCCACCGATCAGAAGGAGCTGATACTCCGTGTTCGGCATGAGGATGGGCGTGTCACGATTCAGGTCGTGGATACCGGCCCGGGCATACCCCAGGACATGCTCGAGGAGATCTTCCATCCCTATGTATCAGGTCGCAGGGGGGGGACCGGTCTCGGGCTTCCCACCTCGCGTCGAATAGTCGAGGAACATGGTGGGCGCCTTCTGGTCGAATCGGAACCGGGGCGTGGAACAGCCTTCTCGATACAACTGCCCGAGTCCTCTGCCTAGGACACGATGCTCAATCTCCGAGGATGTCCTCACTGTCGACGATGGCCTGGGCCACGGTGATCAGCGGTTTCCGATTATTGCGTGCTTGCTTCTGAAGCATTCTCATCGCTTCAGGCTCATCGACCTGTTTTCGTTTGACGACGATCCATTTCGCCTGTTCGATGAGCTTCCGCTGCTCCAGTCGTTCCTGAAGTTCCTCCACCTTATCTCTCTTGTCCGACCAGTCGATGAATCTGGCCCAGGCGACTTCCAGTCCCACCCTGAGCTGATCCTTGGTCACCGGCTTCAGGAGATAGCCGAAGATGCCTATCTTGTTTCCGGCTTCGACGTATTCGGGATCCGCATACGCGGAGAGAATGACAGTTGGAATATTCTGCTCCTTGAAGATTCGGCAAGCCGCCTCGATACCATCGACCTTGGGCATCTGGATATCAAGCAGGGCGAGATCCGGAGACTGTTCATGACAGAGCTTGATCACGGATTCGCCGTTGTTGGCCGGTCCGACGACCTCGTATCCCAGATCCTCGAGATTGGATGCCAGAAAGGTGGCGATCATGAGCTCATCGTCGGCAACGAGGATCTTCAGGGGGGATGTGTTTCGAGTGTTGTTCTGGTCTGTCATCACGGACGTCCTTTGGTGCCGTTTCATCCTGGAACAGGCACATCAGAACTATAACTCCAAATTCGATCGATACGAATTTGGACGTCCAGCATATTGGGAATCGATGTTTTTGATGCCGCAAAGAACTGTTGAATCAGTTCTGGATCATCATCCATGACTATGGATCAGTCAAGGAAATCCTTCTTCTTCAGACGTTCAGGTACATAGACCTCGGTCACGTACGAGATGTCCTTGGTGATGAGGGATTCCACTTCCATCTTGAAACCATTGGCCAGCATGGTCCTGATTTCCTTCTGCCAGGGCTTTCTGTCGAGAAACCATGGATAGTCGGCGATCTGATTGGCTCGGGCAATGTCCCGGTCATTGAGTGCGATTCGGACATCGGTCGAGAGATCGCATCGATCGTAGTCGTCGGATCGTATTCCGATGAACTTGGCATCAGGAACCGCCATTCGCTGACTTTCGAACGCCAGATTGATCGAGCCCTGCTTGATGACACTGTAGATGTAGTGTCCCCATGGGTCGCAATCGAGCAGGCAGTAGATCGGGAGTCCCAGTTCCTTGTTCAGACGATGGAGCAATCGGCGAACGCCACGTGGAGGCTGTCCGGATCCTTCGGTCAGGATGCAGTTGTGCTCCTCCCAGAATCGATCCTCGTTGAACCGGCTCCAGACCGTGTCTTTCTCGACATGCAGTACGAAATCAGCTTCGCATTTCTCGAACTCGATGACGTCGGGTTCGCAGATGCTTGGAATGGCGTATCCGCCGGTCCCCATCTTGCGGCAGTTGATCTCATCGCCATTGTCCTTGATGGTTATGTTCCCGACCATCGTGCCTCGCTTCTTGGCGAACACATGCAGTTCCTCCCGGAGCCCGTTGAGAGTGACTTCCAGGTCCTCCAGGATGCCATCCGATTCGCCCTGATCGTTGAAGGTCTTCTCGTTGGTGCCCTCGATCGTATGCAGTGACATGTAGTACATGCCACGAAGGCTGAGCGTCTTGTCGGCTTCGATGAGCTCCTTGCAGCCCTTCGAGAGAAGCACTCCCTGCATGAACTTGCGAGCCTGTCCGACATTGAACAACGTGCGTCGCTGGGTATTCTCTCCCATCTCGAGAATCCGCTTGCGGGTGTTGAACTTCATGTTGGAGACGGATCGCACCGGAATGTCCAGAAAGGGATCGGTCTGAGCCAGGCTCGATTTGGCGACGCCTTCTACCATCTTCACGATCTTGGAAGAGGTGACCTTGTCCCGTTCGACCGATACCGACCGGCTTCTCTTGGCGGTCGACTTCTTGCTGGGCGTCTTCTTGGCTGTTTTCTTGGCCGTTTTCTTGGCCGTCTTCTTGGTGGTTTTCTTGGTGGCCATCAATCAGCTCCGGGCAGGTTTCATCGAACCTTGCGAGTGGTCTTCTTGCGGGATTTGGTCTGCTTCTTCTTTGCACGAGCCGACGGGCTGGCGAGACGAGTACCTTCGAAGAGAGATCCATCATCGTTCGTCTCTTCATCGGTTTCGGTGATGGCGTCTCTGAGGATGATGACTTGCTCATCATCATCGAGTCGGCTGACGGGCTCGACGACTTTTCCATCCTCATCAAGTCTGGTGTCGGCCTCGGCCGTCTTTCGAGCAGCCTGTTCCTGCAACGCCTTGTAGATCTCTTTTCCATCCATCCCCGTGACGGCCTCGCAGACCTTGGAGATTTCGCCGATGTAGCGTTCGAACACGCTGCGACGCTCGGCTTCCTTCTTCATGCGGCTGCGGCGTCTGAGATAGATCCCCAGCTTGCGTCCACATTCCTGAAGCGCCAGTCGCATCTCCTTGCGGATTTCGTCGTAGTCGGCGATGGCTTCCTTGGATTCACTGGTGAATGGAACCCATACGCTGGCCATGTGGATCAGCACGACAAGAGGACCCACCGGCATGCCGTTTCGAGGCTGGGACAGGCCGTAGTTCTTCCAGGAGGTTTCCATGACGGCCTTGAAGGAAGAGCAGGCCGATTGTTGATACAGCAGTGGGACCCGGTTGGCGAATCGAAGAACTCGTGCCGATTCCTCCGAGGAGAGCTTTCCTCCATAGGCAATCGCCACTTCGATCTGGAAAGGATTTCCACGGTATACCGACGGTGGGCGTGTGGCGGCGGAATAGAACTCGCCCTTGACCTCCTTGAGCAGCCCTGCCAGCATGGCTCGCGAGCCGATGGGGACCAGGCAGTCCGTGGGAGGCGCCATGATCGAGGTTTCCTGGATGGCGTTGTACAGAGCCTCCGCCTCATCATGGCCAAGCGTGTTGATGCGAGATCGAGGCGTGAGTGTCTTGGAGGTCTTCTTGTCTGCGGTCTGGATGAGCTCGCTGGCCTTGCGTTGACCGACGCGGGAAAACTCGTTCTGCAGGAAGGAAGTCACATTCCCTCCGTCCGCTCTTTCCATCATCTGTATCAGTGTGCCCAGTTCGATTCCCTTCGGATGGGGCTTGATCTCCCGTGCTTCTTCGGGAAGTTCATCGACACCGCGGGGGAATTCCATCGTTTCATTGGCGGGATTCACATACACGAACCAGGCATGGGGGTTGGCGATCGCCGTCTGTTCGAGATATTCATCTACAGACTGCTTCCCCTTCTGATAGCGACCTTCCATCTCGATGGTGACCATGGTGCCATGGCCTTCGGGGAAATACTTGTCGGCGTTCGAGGATTCCCGGTCCGTCACGACTTCAGGCTTGTTCTTCGATGTGTCTATCTTGAGGGTGACTTCATGCGCCGGTTTGTTCTTCGTCTTAGAGATGATCTTGACGGGCTTACCGGTCGTCATGAGGCCGTACATGCCAGCGGCGGAAATACCAATGCCCTGTTGCCCTCTGGACATCTTCATCCGGTGGAACTTCGATCCATAGAGAAGTTTTCCGAAGATGTTCTCGATCTGCTTCCGGACGATACCCGGACCGTTGTCCCTGATGGTGACCTTGAATCGAGACTCGCTCAGCTGGAGAAGGGTCACATGGATTTCGGGAAGAATGCCGCCTTCTTCACAGGCATCCAGGGCATTGTCGACGGCTTCCTTGACGGTTGTCAGCAGTGCCTTGCGAGGGTTGTCGAATCCGAGAAGATGACGATTCTTGGCGAAGAACTCACTGACCGAGATATCTCGTTGCCTGGAAGCCATCTCCTCGGCAGTGGCACGTTTACCTGATTTGCTTGCAGCCTTTGGCATGTCTCATCGGGCCATCCCAGAATTGGAGATGGCACTGCTCGTCCTTGTGCTTTGCGGGCATCCTTGCCTGACCCGTTACGGCTCCACTTTACCAAGCGATGGGGATGGGGGTTGGGGCCCCACGTCTCGGCTGTTTTCGGTAGAATTCCTCTCCTCGAGCCGGGAAGGGCCCGCTCGTATTAGAACATCGCCCCACGGGGCACGAACTGGAGCCGAGACTCATGGAAACCACCCTCATCATCCTCAAGCCCGACGCTGTTCAACGAGGTCTCATCGGCCGGATCATCAGCCGTTTCGAGGACAAGGGCCTCCAGGTCGTCGGCACCAGGCTCATGAAGATCTCACCTGAGTTGGCAGCGAAACACTACGAGTCCCATGAGGGAAAGCCTTTCTACCCTGGCCTGGTCAGTTTCATGACCTCCTCACCGGTAGTCGTTCTGGCACTTCGAGGTGTTGGAGCCATCGCCATCTGTCGCAAGATGATGGGGGCCACCTTCGGTTCAAATGCCGAGCCGGGAACAATTCGAGGCGATTTCGGTGTGTCCAACAGCTTCAATCTGATCCATGGAAGTGATAGTCCCGAGGCGGCCAAACATGAACTGGGCCTGTTCTTCTCGTCCGAAGATCTCTTGGATTGGGACAGGGCCGGAGAGGGATGGATCTACGATCTGTCCGGTGACGAACCAGAGTAGGGCTGTTACAAGAGCTTCGCCATCATCAGACAATCGAAATAGTCGTCATTCAGTTTCCTGAATTCTCGAATGATGCCTTCCTCTTCGAAACCAAGATTCCTGTACAGCGCGATGGCATTTTCATTCGTTGTGTACACATGCAGTTCGACCTTCTCAAGGCCGAATTCCTCTGCTTGTCTGATCGTCTCCTTCAGCAGCAACGTACCGATGCCCTTGCCCCGATACCCAGGCAGTACGCCCATGCCCAGGCCACCGCGATGGTGGAGTCTTGGATTTCTCTCAGGAATCACATCGCACCAGCCGATCACCTGCTCATCCTTCACGACATAGAACACCGGGCCGCCACTTGAAATATGCCGCTGATGAATCTTCCTGACCTTTTCAAGGGATGGCGTTTCCACCATTTCGATGTGGATCTGCTCGTTCGCGACAAAGTCGAGCACCTTGTGGAGGCTCTCGATGTATCGGATGTCACCAGGGATGATTTAAATGTCACTCATCGGCACTAGTCATTCATACAAAGGTACTAGCCACTGGGGGATTTAAGCATGTTTAAACGAGGCGAGGCCCTTTGAATCGTTCAAACCGGTCAAAAATTTTCCACCAAAGCCCCTTTTTGAGGTCATAAGGGTCTGTTTTATTCAAATCCTGTATTTAAAACGTCTTATAGCGCCTAGTGACGAACAAAGCTGGGTTTGGTGCGTTTTATAGGGGACGGGCAAGGGTGGAGAGACCATGTCCTCATCCCGTAAGGGTTCGCGACCGACTCGTGATCTGATCACACCGCGTCCCCTGGGTCCGTCGAAGCGTGCATATGTGTGTACGCACTTTCGTCACGCCCTACGGGAGCCCCCCTTCCAATGGTTAAGCGATCAACCCCTCGTATCACGTCATCGTCAATCTCAGCCGACTCGCGTCCTCGCAGGTCACCATCCAAACATAAGCAATCCGGTCGACGCCGCGTCAATGCGGCCGAAAGACGCCGTGCGATGTCGCTGGTGCCGGAGCCGGTGTTCTACATGGACTCCCCGAGCTTCCACGAGTCGGATGCCCACAAGAGCCTCTTCGAGGAAGCTGCAGCGGTGAAGCTGCCGGACACGGGCTGGTATCAGCCACTCGTCCACCAGTCCACTTCCGACAATCAGGCCAAGCAGGCCAAGAGTCAGGTGCTTACGGCCGCCGAGGAACGCATTCTGTTTCTTCAGTACAACTTCGCCCGCTATCGTCTGGAGACCATTCGCGGCGAAGTGGTGGATGGTCGACCACGTGATGCCCAGGTTCGAGCCATCTTCGAATGGCACGTCCGCGTTCGCCAGCTCAGGGAGCAGATCGCAGAGAGCAACCTGGCTCTGGTCCTTGCCATGGCCAAGCGAATCAAATCAAGCAGCCTCGAATTCGGCGATCTCGTCAGTGAGGGCAACATGGCCCTGCTCAGAAGCATCGACAAGTTCGACATCGAGCGAGGCTTCAAGTTCTCGACCTATGCCTGCAGGGCCATCCTGAAATCGTTCTCACGTCTGGGAATGAAGAACACGAAGTATCGTCAGCGATTCCCCGCCCAGTTCGATCCGACGCTCGAGTCCTCGGATGAACCATCGGATCGTCGTCGCGAAGACGAGCTTGAAAGGGCTGCCGAGGCCGTGCATGTCGTCGTCAACAACGCGGCTGACCTGAGCGACATAGAACAAGA
>DEYM01000018.1:12086-43609 GCA_002364555.1 Phycisphaerales bacterium UBA3158
CAGGTGGGTGCCTTGATCGGGCTGACCAAGGAACGAGTCCGCCAGATACAGAACCGGGCTCTGGAGAAACTCCGGGATACCCTTGCAGAACGTTATCTTCCACCAAGGGACTCCGATTCCAGCAATTCCATCCTGACTGTCGGCTGAAAAACGGTCTTCTAAAATACTCTCTCCTCCGCGGTGTCCCGTCATGTTGCTTCATGGCGGGGCGCCGCGTAGCATCGAGGGCATGTGATCCCACGGTCACATCAGGAGAGAACGTCTCATGCCAAAGCCAACCGGGCAGAATATCCAATCATCGCATTCCGATGTAGCGATGTCCCTGCCCGTCGTCGACGGATCCTTCCCGAAGGCGGGTGGATTCAAGCGCAACAACAGAATGTCGCGTCGACGGGCAGCCGTTCTGATCCTGATCCAACTGGCCATCATCGTCCATGTCGTCATATGGGCACTGAGCAAGAAGTACGGCTGGTTCGGCGGGGCAACGATCACACCCATCGAACCTTCGGAGAGCATGGAGTTCTCGAAGTACGGCATCGTCAATGCCGGCTTGATCTTCTTTGTCCTGGCATTGTTGTCGACCATGATTCTGGGTCGATGGTTCTGCGGTTGGGGCTGCCATGTCGTCATGCTCCAGGATTTCTGTCTCTGGATCATGGGCCGATTCCGCATACGTCCCAAGCCCTTCAAGTCCCGACTGCTGATGTGGGCGCCTCTGGTGCTCGCGGTCTACATGTTCATCTGGCCATTGTTCTATCGATTCGCCATAGCGCCGTTCACCCGTCCCGATCTGGAGTGGCCGGGTATCAGCATCCATCTCACGACAACGGATTTCTGGGGGACGTTTCCCGGTGTGATGGTTGGAACCATCTTTCTGGGCATCTGCGGATTCGCCACCGTGTATGTTCTGGGCGCCAAGGGTTTCTGCACCTACGGCTGCCCATACGGCGGTTTCTTCGCCCCTCTGGACAAGCTCGCACCCATGCGAGTTCGCCTGGAAGGATCCTGCGACGACTGTGGCATTTGCACGGCGGCCTGTACGTCGAATGTGCGTGTCCACGAGGAAGTCCGTTCGTGGGGCATGGTGACGGACCCCGGCTGCATGAAGACGATGGATTGCGTGGTCAACTGTCCAACGCAGGCGCTGCATGTCGGATTCGGGAAGTCGGCGATCGGCAAGAAGTCCGTTCAGATTGCCGAACCGAAGAAGCCAAAGTGGGATCTCACGATTCCCGAGGAGATCGGCATTGGGATCCTGTGTCTGGTTCTCTTCTGGTCCTGGCGAGGACTCTACGCGTCGATTCCGCTTCTCATGGCGATCGGCATCGCGACCGTGCTCAGCTGGTACTTCTGGAAATGCTGGCGGATTCTGACGGACAAGAACATCAGCATGCATCGATGGCGCCTGAGATATCGAGGACGATTGACGAAGGCCGGTGGTGTCTTCGTATTCATTGGTCTGGTGTTCCTGCTCCTCTCCGTACAGGCGTTCACCATTCGATTGGCGACGTGGCTTGGAGATCGTTCGCTCGCCCGGGTCGACATGCCCGTTCAGATGGCGCTTGATTCGAACAGACCTGGACTCGCCCAGGATGATGTCGTCAGTGCTCGTTCCGCCATGAGCTGGTTCACGCTGGCCTCGAGTCTGGACAAGGGCGGCATCGGATTCGCCGATGATCCAAACGTGCGACTTGATCTTGCTCGTCTGCATCTGATCATGGGTGAGCGTGATAAGGCTTTGGAGAATCTTCAGGATGTGAGAGCATCCGTCGATCCTAGTGAAGCGGTGGATCGTGTCACCCTCATGGTGATCATGGCCGTGAAGCCTCCTCAGGAGATCATTCGATTCCAGGACAACTCGCTCAGCGCCAATCCGGATTGGCAGACGCTGCGAATTATCTCCATAGATCACGCCTTCTCCATGAGTGATCTCGAACGAGTCCAGAAGCTGATTCTTGCCGGTTACGAGGTCAATCCCGATTCTCTGCCGCTTCTCCAGCGCGAGGCCGTCATGAAACTGCAGCAGGGGGAGACTTCAGCTGCGATATCGATCATGCACCGGTATCTGGAGATCGCGGACAAGGACGCCATGGCATGGGCGACCCTGGCCAGAATGCACTCGATTGAGGGGGACCGCTCCTCGGGAGATGGTGCCATCCAGAAGGCGTTGACCCTGGCACCTGCGAATCCAGCCGTACTGATGGAGGCCGCCGGCTACTACTACGAGACTGGACGAAGTGGTCAGGCTCGTCAGCTGGAGACAAGGGCTCGCAACGCCCAGCGTTGAATTGATTCAGAGCTTTGACAGTGATTCGAGGAACAGCCCACTCAGGGTTTCCGCCGAGTCGGCGGCGATGGCCTGCTTACGAAAGCCTCGATCGCCCATCAGACGGCTGACCGCCCCGAGTACCTGCACATGATCGGTGATGGCATCTGCCGGGGAGAGCACCAGTACGACGAATTCGACGGGTTTTCGATCGTACGACTGGAAGTCGACTGGCTGCGAGGGGATTCCCATCGCCAGAACCAGTTTCTTGAGTTTCGGACATCGGCCATGAGGTACGGCGAGCCCTTCTCCGATGCCGGTGGTTCGCTGCATCTCCCGTTCCCACACGATCTCGGTGATCGCATCGACATCATCCACCTTGCCGATGGATCCAAGATGCGCAACCAGTTCACGAATAATGCCTGCGCGTTCTGCTGATTGCAGCGGAACGCAGCACACGTCGGGATTGATCAGCTTCATTAGATCCATGATGGACGCTCTTGGAAAGGGACAGACAGGTGGGGGAGTGTATCAATCTATCCTGGCCATGCCGAGTTCAACGACCCAGAAGAACGTGATAGCTGCCATCGTTGTAGATGGTCGGCGACTCGCCGGGGATGCCTCGTGGAGGCATGACTCTTTCGGATTCAATGCTGAACTTGTGCCATTTCATGATCCATCTGGCCTGTTCCTGGTTTTCAGCCGGGTCGAGGCTGCAGGTCGAGTAGAGAATCTTGCCCGACAACGTCAGGAACGGCAGGGCATCCGCGATGATCTGCTTCTGTTGATCAACCAGCTGGGCGAGGGACTTGAAGTTGAAGCGGTAGCGAGCTTCGCATCTTCTGGCCAGGACCGCCGTGTTGCTGCAAGGCACATCCATCACCAGCAGATCGACCTGATCACGAAGATCATCGAGCTGATTGAACGTCCGGACTTCGACATTGTCACAGGATTCGGTCGCCTCATGGAGGTCGTCGATCAGCTTGATATCGTAATCGGTCGCGATGATCCGGCTGTCTGGATGCTGCTTTGACAACAGCTTCGTCTTGGTCCCGCGGCCGGCACAGAGATCCAGAATGCACGCGGGCTGGAGTCCCACCGTGGCTCGCACCGGATCAGCCGATGCCGGATCCTGGATGATCGCATCCGGATCCGCCTCGAGAACATCCATCACACTGTGTCCTGACCGGACGACTCGATAGCCGGGTATCTCATGGGCATCCGACAGGTGTTCCAGTTGCGTGTCTTCACTCGTTGCGATGATCAGTGGCGCATCGGCAATGCCATGAAGTGCCAGTTGCCTGGCCTCCTTGATTCCGAAGAGCTTGGTCCAGTGATCCATGAGCAGAGATGGACAGCTGCATTGCTGTTCGATCTGAAGTGCGGCATTCGATGCGAGCAGTGGCTTGGTCAGCTCAATGCCCGAACCATCGGATCTCAGCAGCACATCCCTGCGAGTGGGGTCCGCATCCTGTATCGATCCCTTTCGGACATCACACACACGACGGAGAATGGCATTGACCAGTCCGGCCGCTCTTGGTTGACTGCTGGACTTGATCCATTCGACTGTTTCATGAAGAACGGCATGATCGGGTACACGATCCATGAGCAGCAGCTGGGAGGCTCCGCCCAGCAGCGCCGCTCGTACAACGGGTTTGAGGCCGACCCACGACTGCTTCAGATGTGGCTCGATGATCGCCTGGAGCGATAGCCACCTCAAGGTGGACTGATGATCGATGGCGATCGCCAGCCTCGCGTCACGAGGGTCGAGCCCGGTACGGTCGATGTCATGGCGATGGAGGTCGGGAAAGGACTCCACGCGATGTGACAGCGAGGCGTAGGCGCTTCTTCTGGCACTCATGAAACAGAACCTGTGGCAGCAGTCACCTAGACGCTCGCCGCAGCCCGCTCGACAGCGGTCTTGAGTTCCGTGGCCTTGTCGGTTCGTTCCCAGGTGAATGTGCCCTTGCCGGCTTCATCGGCTGCTCGTCCGAAGTGGCCATGGGCAGCTGTCGCCGAATAGATCGGCCGGAGAAGATCGAGGCTCGTGATGATGCCCTTGGGGGTCAGGCTGAACACTTCCTTGATCGCGTCTGCAATGATCGTCTCATCGACCTTGGCCGTTCCTTCGCAGTCGACGTGGATCGAGGTTGGCTCAGGCACGCCGATGGCGTAGGAGAGCTGGACTTCGCAGATGTCGGCGAGATCGGCCGCCACGATGTTCTTGGCTATGTAGCGGGCCATGTATGCGGCACTGCGATCGACCTTCGAGGGATCCTTGCCCGAGAAGGCGCCGCCGCCATGGCGACCACGGCCGCCGTAGGTGTCCACGATGATCTTGCGACCGGTCAGTCCACAATCTCCCAGTGGACCACCCACCTCGAACTTGCCGGTGGGATTCACATGGACTGTGATGCCGTCGTGCCACCAGTCGCCGAGGACCGGCTTGATGATCTTCTCGAGCACTTCCTCGTGAAGCTTTTCCTGAATGTCGTTCCATTCAGGTCCGTGTTGCGTCGAGAGTACGACCGTATCGATGGCTTCGGGCGTATGGCCGTTGTATCGAACCGTCACCTGCGACTTGGCGTCGGGGCGAAGGCCTGAAATGGTGTTGTTCTGACGAACGGAGGCATGCTTGGCGACCAGTCGATGGGAAAGGTCGATGGCAAGAGGCATCAGGCTTTCGGTTTCGCGGCAGGCGAATCCGAACATCAATCCCTGATCTCCGGCACCCTGTTCGGAATGGAGGCCTTCGCCTTCCGAGACACCCTGGCTGATGTCCGGAGACTGCTTGTCGAGAGAGACCAGCACGGCACAGGAGTCCGCATCGAATCCCATGGCGGAATCGGTGTAGCCGATCCCGCGGACAGTGTCCCGGACGACCTTCGGGATATCGACGTATCCATTGCAGGTGACTTCTCCGGCGATGACGGCCATTCCAGTGGTCACCATGGTTTCACAGGCAACTCTCGCGGCAGGATCCTGAGTCAGCATGGCATCGAGGACGGCATCTGAAATCTGATCAGCCATCTTGTCGGGATGACCCATGGAGACGGATTCAGAGGTGAATAGATAGCTGCGTTCTGTATTCATGGCGTTGTTGATTCCTGAAATCTAGAGTTTGGACGATTGTAGTCCCTTTGGGATTGAGTCGCCATGGATACGAACGGCATCCACAGGGGACAAAGTCGCCTGCTGCATCGCTCCGACGGGTACCATGCAGGAGAACGTTACTGATGCTGGAGCACACAATGGAAATTCAGATGGAGTTGTCTCGAATCTTCATTCGCGAGCTTGAAGATCTCCAGATCATCGAGCTCACCGAGGTCGAGGGTAAACGCTGTTTTCCGATCGTAGTTGGCATTCACGAGGCATTCGCCATCGAAAGACGCCTGAAGGGTGTTCCAGTCCCCAGGCCACAGACCCATGAATTGCTCGAGAACCTGCTGGAGTCGTTGGGTGGGCATCTGCAGAAGATCCTGATCCATGAACTCTCCGAAGGGACTTTCTACGCCATGCTCTGTATCCAGCAGGGTGATCGAGACATTCAGGTGGACGCCAGGCCTTCGGATGCGATCGCTCTTGGCGTAGCGTCGAATGTGCCAATCGTGGTGACCGAGAATGTGCTGCGGCAGGTCGAGAAGGAGGATCTTCTCCCTCCGGGATTCGGCTCCTTGCCTGACGACGTACAGGAGCCGGAGTGATCATGAGTGAATCAGATTCCAAGCAGATTCCATTGAGTGAGATTCCAGATCCCCGAATGCAGATTCGAGCGACCGGCGATCAGGGGGTGGGTGGTCGTTTCAGATCGCGACCGGACGAGTTTCTCGTCGAGGAACTGCCTCTGTTCGAGACATCCGGTTCCGGTGAGCATCTGTATCTGCGCATCATGAAGAACGGTATTTCCCATGGTGACATGGTCAATCGTCTGACCCAGATCTTCAACGTGTCCGAAGCGGACATCGGATATGCGGGAATGAAGGATCGGCGAGCGGTGACACAACAGACGGTGTCGATTCATACCGACAAGAATCCTCCATCCGATCTGGGTGATTCCGATCTTCAGGTGGTCTGGGTCGACCGACACGCCCACAAGCTCCGCAAGGGTCAGCTGATTGGCAATCGATTCGTGATTCGCATCCGTGACGTCGATCCACTCGATGCGCCCAGAGCATGGAAAATGCTGGAGCTGATTGCGGAAAAAGGATTGCCAAACGCCTACATGAGCCAACGATTCGGCTATCGACTCAACAATCATCGTCTGGGAGTCGCTTGGATAGAAGGTCGTTGGAAGGATCTTCTCGACGAATGGCTTGGTCCCGATGGCAGTGTGTTTCCCGATCAGGAGGCGGCCATTCGAGCCGACTACGCCGCCGGTCGTTATCAGCAGGCGATTCAGGGAAGCAGTCGCGAATGGTGGGCTGAACGAGTGGCCTTGAAGGCTCTGGGCGATGGTGCATCGCCTGCTCGCGCATGCAGCGCGGTCCCCTCCAGGATACGGGGGCTCTGGATCGATGCCGCCCAGGCTGCGATCTACAACAGCGTGCTGAGTTCGCGTCTCAGCGCGGGGACGATGGACCAGTTGTTGCCGGGGGACATCGCCTGGGATCATTCCAGAAGCCGTTGGTTGAGAATCACCGACGAGGAGATGCAGGAAGCCTCGATTATTCAGGACGTCAAGGACATCAAGTTGTCGGCGACCGGCCCCTTGCCGGGCCGACGCATGCCATCGCCGGGATCCGACATCCTGTCTGTCGAATTGCAAGCGGCCAACGATGCTCGAATCGATACGGATTTGATCGTTGGACAAGGCGGTGCCCGTCGAGGCGGTCGTCGTCCGCTTCGCGTGCCAGTGCGCAATCATTCTCTCGATGCGGGCATCGACGAGCATGGACCCTACATTCGAATCGCGTTCGATCTTCCCAAGGGAGCGTATGCGACGGGGGTTCTCTCGGAGATCATGGGCCTTGATGCTGTCGAGGAAAGAGGCTGGTTGGCCTCCTCGAATGATGGTTCGAAAACGTCATCTTCTCGCTGAGAAGAAGGCTCTGAGCAGTGCGACGCATTCATCGGCCATGACGCCTCCGATGACATCCAGACGATGATTGAGTCTTCGATCCTCTGGGATTTCATAGAGGGTCCTGCAGGCGCCCGCCTTCTGATCGTCGGCGCCGTATATCAGCCGTTCCATTCTGGAATTCACGAGAGCGCCGGCGCACATCGGACATGGCTCGAGGGTGACGGCCATGGAAAGCCCGTTCAGCCGCCATTGCCCGAGTTTTCTCCCCGCTTCACGTATGGCCACGATCTCGGCATGGGCGGAGGCATCATGATCGGTCTCACGACGATTCCAGCCTTCGGCGACGACTTCATCCCCTCTGTAGATGATGGCGGCAATGGGCACCTCGCCCTGCATGGCCGCATCGGCAGCCAGCTCGATCGCCCGTTCCATCATGGCGAGATCCGTGTCAGTTGGAATACCGGCGGGATCGATGGGCATGATCAGGACTCGTCATCCAACGATGGTGCGGACCCCACTCGGGATGCCGGCATCAGACGCAGCAGAAGAATGCCCAGTTCATAGAGGATATAGAGGGGAATCAGCATCATCAGCATGGAGACGATGTCAGCAGGCGTCGTGATGGCGGCCAGCATGGCGCACACAAGCAGAGCATACTTGCGTTGATGGGAGAGCCACTCAGGAGTGACGATGCCGATCCAGCCAAGCAGGAGAATCACCAGAGGCATCTGGAACGCGACGGTGATCCCCAGCATCAGCAGCAGCACGAAATTGATGAATGAGGTCAGCTGGAACACCTGGGAAACAACGGCGTTGCCCTGGAGTGGAACACTCAGAATCCTCAATGCCTCCGGACTCTCGGATTCGACGGTGAGTTTCAGTGTCGAGGTTCCGGAATCTATCCACATCTGTCCGAGTTGAGCCGCCTCGGGATTTCCATCAAGGAGCGGTATTGCCTGCGATTCGCCGGCGCTGTTGCTGACGATGGGTATCAGTTCGGGGGTCATGCCTATGCCGGTGGTTATCGACATCAGAACATGGAGCATGATCGGGAGCATGATCAGATACATGATCGCTATGCCAGCAGCCGTCAGGATGATGCTGCCGGGAAACAGGATGTGTATGAAGCGACGTTCTTGGGGGTAGAGACCGGGGGCGATGAACAGCCATGTCTGCATGATGATCCATGGAACCGAAAGTACGATCGCGAAGATGATGCTCAGCTTGATCTGCATCAGCAGGAACTCGGGTGGGCTGAGGACCTGGACCTGTTGTGGGAAGCCGCCTTGCTTCTGCACGGACTGGAGAGGTTGCAGAAGCAGCTCCACCAGCCCGTCACTGAACATGAAGAGAACCATGGCCAGGGGCACGGGGACCAGAAGTGCGTAGATCAGCCGTTTACGGAGATCCTCCAGGTGGTCGCCTAGGGGCATGGTGTAGGACTTGGGATCGTGTGGAAGATCAAACATGGGCGTTGAGGCATCCTACTCGCCATATGGGTCTTGCTGGGTCCGTATACTGGGGGATCTCGGATGCTTGGGGAGTGTAAAGGCCATGGCTGCAGCAAGAGACTATTACGAGATTCTGGGTATTGAGAAGACCGCCAGCGAGGATGAGATTCGCTCCTCCTTTCGCAAGCTGGCGCGTCGCTACCATCCTGATGTCTGCAAGGAAGACGGAGCCGATGCCCGCTTTGCAGAAGTTCAGGAGGCCTATGAGGTACTCTCCGACGAGGAAAAACGCGAAAGCTACGACCGGTTCGGTCGAGCTGGTAGCGGGTCGGGAGCCGGTTGGAACAATCGTGCCGGGGGAGGCCCCCAGCCGGATCCATCCGATTTCCAGGACATCTTCGAGGAGATGTTCAATGGCCGTGGAGGTGGATCGCCGTTTTCAGGTGGTGCGCCCAGATCAGCACGTGGCAGTGATATCTCCTCTCGGGTCTCGATCACCTTCATGACGGCGGCAATGGGTGGTCAAGAGAGCATCAGGCTCGATGATGGGACGACTGTCTCGATCAAGATTCCAGCGGGCATCGAGGATGGCAGCAGACTTCGTGTGCGTGGCAAGGGGGGCACCGGGCACAACGGTGGGCCTGCTGGCGATGTGATCGTGACGGTCCGTGTCGGCGGGCATCCGATCTTCTCGCGTAATGGGCTTGATCTGAGTGTGGATATTCCCGTGAGTGTCGTCGAGGCGATTGCGGGCACGAGCATCTCGGTGCCGTTGCTTCAGGGCCATGTCGAGCTTCGGATTCCCGAAGGTTCCTCCAGTGGCCAGAAACTCAGAATCACGGGAAAGGGAATCGAGGATCCAACCGGTCGAAAAGGGGATTTCTTCGCAATCGTGCAGATCCGTGCACCCAAGCGAAGTTCCCTCTCCGAAGCGGGCCAGGAAGCACTCGATTCACTGGCAACAACGCTTCCTGACCCAAGAGACGGGCTCGACGCCTTTTCCTGATCATCAAGGTTTGAAACTGGGCCCCAAGACTGTGACAATGCCAACTCGGGGGTCATGTCGCACCTCATCATCAGATCGGGGACTACGACCGAATGCTTCGTGAACGTCATCAGATCTTTCTGAGCCTGTTTGTCGCCAGCGATGCCGCCATCGTGACGGCTTCCGCATGGGGAGCCTGGTGGATACGGTTCAGGTTGATGGAGGATGTGATGCCCTACGGGGCGATCGTGGATGATCACATGATCCCGTTCTGGACGACCGCCCCCGTGATGTTGTTCGTGGCGGCGATGCTGCATCTCTACAAACCCCGGCGGGACGAGCATTTCCTCAGGGAGTTCAAGTCGATTCTCAGGACCACCATCATCGGGAGCATCTCCCTGGTGGCGGTACTCACGCTGTTCAGGAATGAACTGACACCCGGTGTCACCCTGAACAATCTCCAGTTCGTGATCTGGGCGGTTCTCTGCCTGGTCGGAATGACGATCAACCACTATCTGCTTCGCAACATGCTCAAGTGGGCGAGACGTCGCGGGTTCAACATCCGTCCGGTGGCGATCATCGGGACCGGGCCGACCGGCCAGCAGATATGTCGCACGCTTCGTCTGAACAGCTGGACTGGAATCCAGCCGTCATTCTTCATCACGCACGAGGAGAACAGCGATTTGAAGGAGCTGGAGGGGCTTCCGGTCTGCGGCGGACTCGATTCGTTGGATGATCTGTTGAAGAAGGAGTCCCCCTCGGGTGTCTTCATCGCCATGCCCAATGCCATGGCTGGTCGAATCGAGGATCTCATGACCGTGCTCGGCAACTATCCGATGGATGTTCGTGTCGTTCCCGACTTGACGTTTCGTTTCATCATGAACATGAACACGAGCGACCTCGACGGAGTGCCCATCCTCTCCATTAGGGAGTCGCCTCTGAACGGATGGGGCGGGATTCTCAAGCGTTTCCTTGATGTCATGGGATCGCTGTCGGCTTTGATCGTCTTCGGTATCCCGATGCTCGTGATGGCTGTGCTGATCAGATTGTCGGGGCCGGGGCCGGTCTTCTTCAGACAGCGTCGGCATACGGCCAACGGTCGCGAGTTCTCCATCTTCAAGTTCCGAACGATGCGCGAGCTGTCTCCCGAGCAGGCTGCTGCGGAAGAGAAGTCCGAGGAATGGAAACGCGGGGATCAGAACCGGGTCACCTGGCTGGGGCGCATTCTTCGCCGTACCAGTCTCGATGAGCTGCCACAGCTGTTGAATGTCTTGCGTGGCGACATGTCTCTGGTGGGCCCCAGGCCTCTGGCGGCTGGAGAAGTGGCCGACGCCCGCGATGCATGGCAGGGCTTCATGCTCCGGCAGAATGTTCGATCCGGCATCACCGGCTGGGCCCAGGTGCATGGTCTTCGCGGTGAAGCCAGCAATCGAATCCGATTGCTCTACGACCTCCACTACATCCGGAACTGGTCGGTGCTCTTCGACTTCTGGATAGTACTTCTCACCATTCGCCGGATTTTCAAGGATCCAAGTGCCCAATGAGTCACCGTGGTCCTGCCGTCGTTCTACTCTCGGGTGGCCTGGATTCATCCACGGTGCTGGCCATTGCCTCCTCGCAGGGGCACGAGCTGCATGCACTGACCTTCGACTACGGTCAGAGACATCGGCATGAGCTGGATTGCGCTCGACGAATCGCCCGCAGCCGGGAGGCCGTCCATCACGAGGTGAAACTAGATCAGTCCGCGTTTCGGGGTTCCGCTCTGACCGATGGTCCGGATGTTCCCACCGGGCGTTCAGCAGAATCGATGGCGGATTCCATACCGGTCACCTACGTGCCCGCTCGGAACACGATCATGCTCTCCCATGCGCTTGGTTATGCGGAGGGTGTCGGCTCGCATGATCTCTATGTGGGGGTCAATGCCGTCGACTACTCCGGCTACCCCGACTGTCGCCCGGCTTTCATAGAAGCCTTCGAACGTCTGGCCAATCTGGCGACCAAGGCCGGAGTCGAAGGTCAGGTCATTCGTGTCCATGCGCCGCTGATGGAGATGAACAAGGCCCAGATCATCAATGAGGGGATTCGGCTCGGGGTCGACTACGGTCTCACGAGCACCTGCTACCAGCCACACGATGACGGTGATCCCTGCAGAGCATGCGATGCCTGCATACTCAGGGCACAGGGGTTCGACGAGGCGGGTGTCGTTGATCCACTGACCGTTGACACGATCAGACGTCGAGATTCTTGACCTCGAGGGCGTGATCCTCGATGTAGGCCCGTCGCGGTTCGACATTTTCACCCATCAAGGTGGAGAAGAGCTCGTCCGCAACCGAGGCGGCGTCCATGGTCACCTTGAGCAGTGTCCGGACGGATGGATCCATGGTTGTTTCCCAGAGTTCCTCTGGGTTCATTTCACCCAGACCCTTGAACCTCTTGATCTCGATGTTCCGTCGTCCGACGACTCTCAGGCCATTGAGGATTTCAGGCACGCTGGGGATGTCCATGATTTCCTGCTGCGCCGTTTCCGGATCGACGACCCAGGCGAATCGCGTCGGCAGGAGCTCGCCGGTGATGGATTCCTCCCGTATGAGATTCCAGTCGGCCGCGTCGATTCCGGACTTGGCCAGTTCCGTGAACATCAACTGCAGCTCGGGGTTCTCGTGAAGTTCCCGAAGTGATGCGATCTCCGCATCGTTGTCGACAGGTAACTGCTCGCTGTCATCGAGGTTGAGATTGTGTTCGCTGGCGTACTGACGAGCATCGGCTTCATCCCAGAAGAACTTCTCCGTGGAGACGGAAGAGAGTCGGAAGCGGGGGAAGCGGCCCTCGGCATCGCTCCTGGAAGCCTCCAGCAGATCCGGTACCTGGATGCCTCTCCGCTGAGCGATCAGCACCAGATCCGAGACCCGATGGAGCATGTTGACGATCTTGCGGAGCGATTCACCCTTGATGCGGGCCTGTTCCTCATCGCATTCCGGCGTTCGGATGACCAGTTCGGCATGGGCGAGTGCAAGATCGACCAGCTCTTCATTCATGCCCTTCTCGTCGAGGACGTAGCGACTCTTCTTCTTGCGTGTGACCTGATAAAGCGGCGGTTGGGCGATGTATATCTTGCCCTGCTTGACCAGTTCGGGCATCTTTCTGAAGAAGAACGTCAGAAGCAATGTGCGGATATGGGAGCCATCGACATCGGCATCGGTCATGATGATGATGCGGCCATATCGAAGTTTCGAGATGTCGAACTCCGGATCGATGCCGCAATGCAACGCCTGGATCAGGACTCTGATCTCCTCGAAGGCAAGGACCTTGTCGATGCGTGCCTTCTCCACATTCAGGATCTTTCCCTTCAGGGGCAGGATCGCCTGGGTGTCGTGATCACGACCACCTTTGGCGGATCCGCCGGCCGAGTCACCTTCGACTATGAAGAGTTCCGATCGATCGACGTCGTTGGTCACGCAGTCGGCCAGCTTCGAGGGAAGGCCTCCGGATTCCAGTGCGCCCTTTCGCTTGATGAGATCTCGTGCTTTTCGAGCGGCTTCACGAGCCTGGGCAGCCAGAATGGCCTTGAAGCAGATCTTCTTGGCATCGGAGGGGTTTTCTTCAAGCCACGCGCCAAGGACGGCTCCGACGGCTCTGCTGACGAATCCTTCCACTTCGGGATTCAGCAGTTTTTCCTTGGTCTGGTTGTTGAACTGGGGATCGGGGATCTTGACGGAGATGACGCAGGTCAGCCCTTCTCGAAGATCGTCACCGGAGGGAGTCAGTCCCTTGAGGAGATTGGTCTTCTTGGCATAGCTGTTGATCGTTCTCGTCAAGGCCGTCTTGAAGCCGGATACATGCGTGCCACCATCCGGGTTGATGATCGTGTTTCCGAAGGCGAGCAGCGTCTCGTTGGTGGCGTCGGTGTACTGGATTCCGATATCACAGCCGAGGCCGGTTTCCTCATCCTCGCGATACACGCGAATGACGGGACTGACCTTGGTTCTGGATCTGTTCAACCATTCGACGTAGCCGCCGATTCCATCATGGAAGTGGAAGACATCGTTTCGAGGCTTGCCGTCGGATCCGACGCGAGCATCCTGAAGTCGGATTTCGACACCGGGATTCAGGTAGGCCAGTTCCCGAAGGCGATGCTGGAGAGTCTCGTATCGGAATTCGGTGTCCGGGAAGATATCCGGGTCGGGTTTGAAGGTGACCCTCGTTCCGGCTTGTTCAGGTCCGTCGTAGGGCCCGACTTCTCGAAGCGCTTCAGATACCACGCCTCTTTCGAAGCTGATGCGGTGAAGTTGGCCGTTCTTGATGATTTCGACAACAGTCCATTCCGACAAGGCATTGACGCATTTGACGCCCACGCCATGAAGACCGCCCGAGACCTTGTAGACACTGGCATCGAACTTACCGCCGGCGTGCAGCTCGGTCATGATGACCTCTACCGCCGGGCGACCGTTGATGGTCGTGTTGTCATGCTGCATCGGATCAAGAGGCATGCCTCGGCCGTCGTCGCTGACCGTGCAGGAGCCATCCACGTCGATTTTCACGATGATGCGGGTGGCATGGCCTGCCATGACTTCATCGATCGAGTTGTCGACGACTTCATAGACCAGATGATGCAGGGCATTGGGTCCGGTTCCGCCTACATACATGCCTGGACGCTTGCGGACAGCCTCCAGCCCTTCCAGTACCTGGATGGAGTCTGAGGTGTATTCGGTGGCAGCCTGCGGGGGGGTTGATTCGGCCATGAACAGGGGGTACTCGGCGTGAGGATTGAGGCTCAGGAAGCACCTTCTACGGAAGGTCCCTGAGGAGCATCATGATACCTCGAAATGCGTTGTTTCTGTGCTTCAAAGCCGCTTCGTCCACTCTTGTTCCACATCCTTTTTCATTCGGTTTTTCCGTGAAAAAAAGGAGCCTACAAAGCTGCCTGAAGCTGCCGGAAACAGGGGTATACTTCAGCCGGGCCACCTCTGGAGTCGATAAGACCAGTGGAACAACATACGGAGGCTTCGAACGCTCACCATGGAAACACCTACTGGCCCACTTCCCGAGTCCGATTGCGGTGCTGAAACCGCTTCAAGCCGTCGTTTCTTCGTATTGGCCGGAGCACTCTTTCTGACTGGCTGTGCCACGCGATCCAAGACCGTCGTGTCGGAATTGCCGGATCCCTGGTGGTCCCCGGCACCACTGGCCAAGGCGCCGACCAGGCCGGTCACGCCTTCGGCACCCATGCAGGCGATTCCATCGGGCGTGATTTCCCGTTCCAATTGGGCAGGTGGAAATCCCGTTCCATCGAGAATGAACAGAAATCGGCCAATCTCGAGAATCACGCTGCATCATGATGGCATGCAGCCATTCACCAGCACCTCGACCGAGGCGGCTTCCGCTCGTCTGGAATCGATACGTCGTTCCCATCTGCAGAGACGTCCGCAACGGTTCGGCGATATCGGATACCACTATGCGATCGATCCTGCCGGCCGGGTCTGGTGTTGTCGTCCACTGGGTTATCAGGGGGCGCATGTCGCTGGTCAGAATCCGGGCAATCTGGGCATCGTCGTTCTCGGGAACTTCGACAGGCAATCACCGAACCGTGCACAGAAGGCGGCGATCCTCGCCTTCCTCTCCAGTCAATCCAATCAGTACTCGGTACCGGTCTCGAAAATCCGAACGCATCAGGAACTGGCAGCCACGGCCTGTCCTGGCAAGTCAATGCAGCGTTTCATGGTGAACATTCGAGGCAACGGCTCCCTTGGATGAATGCCATCATTCGAGTCCTTGAAGCCTTGATGCAGTGCTACAATCAGGCATGTCCGAGACCATACGAGTCAACTTCAAGAAGCCGATTCCACTGTTTCCGCTGCCTGAGGCGATTCTGCTTCCCCAGAGCGTTGCGCCACTTCACATATTCGAACCTCGCTACAGACAGATGGTCGAGCGCGCGCTCGACGGTGCCGGCCAGATCGCGATGGCTTGCTTTTCAGGTGACGAATGGAAGCAGGGTTACGAGCCACTGCCCGGTCTTAGACCGGTGACCTGTCTTGGACAGATCGTCCAGCATCAACGTGTTTCAGACGGCTTCCAGATCATTCTCCATGGCATCTGCCGGGCGAGGATCTCTACCATGGTCGAGCCGGACGGTTCAACGCTCTATCGATCGGCCCATCTCAAGCCGTTGATCGATCAGGGATCCGATTCAATTCAACTCGACAGCGTGCGTGCCGAGCTCGAATCACTGCTCTGCGACACGGACCTCAGTCAGATGCAGTCCGTCGGAATGGTCTTGAAGTGCATGGAGTCCCAGCAGTTCGACACAACGACGCTTCTGGAGATCATCGCAGCGGCGCTCGTGCGTGATACGGATCGCCGCTACGAGATACTGGCGGAATCATCCGTCACCGGTAGAGCGGACATCATTCGCGACGAGCTGCTCAGACTGGAGCATCTGCTCCTGCTGGCGGGGCGACAGAGACGCGAGGATGGCGACTACAACGTGAGCGTGAACTGATCTGTCCGCTAGTGGTCGGTGTCGACGATCGCTGTTCTGGAACCATCAGCCAATGGCAACAGATTCCTGGTGAACCCCGACCCGTCTCGATCAGAGACCAGCATGGCGACGTGTCCGGTCTGGAGAAGAGTCCGACCTCCGGGGATCCGGAACGTCTGATGAAGTTCTCCGGATGGTTCGATGCGAAGTTCGGTCGGCTGGAGCATGTCGAGTTCGGGATGTGCCAACGACGCATCCAGATAGCGTGGTATCCGACCATGATTGACGACATGCAGATCGATGACGAGATCGTCGTCAGCCGATCCGGGACGTCGTGTCCATGTGACATCAAGATCGGGCATGCCGACGTCGAGCCAGGTCGTCATCGGAAGCTGTCGGCCGGAATCCAGCCGAGCTTCCCATTCAAGGGGGATGTATCCATCAGGCAACGGGGTGGTCACCACGATCTCTATCTCCCTCTCCATGGTCTCGCCGGGTGCCAGATCGAGTCCGATGATGGATGGCCTGATGACGATCCCGTCCATGGCGTCCATCATGAGATGTCCGTTCATCGATTCCGTCATCGTGTTCTTGAGTCTGAGCACATGGTCGTGGACACGAACACTGGCCTCGAGTCTGGAGGGCTGTACGTCAAGGGTCGTCATCATCCGAGCCAGGTCGGTCGAAAATCCCTCGATGACGATCGGCAGGTCTCCGACCGGTATCCGGCAGTGGTTTCCGGAGGAGAGGATCGCGACCGAATTGCCCAGGGCATCATGTGCCCTGATGTCTCGGGATATCTGGGGGAACTCGATGATTGACGTGAGGTCTTGAACCGCGAAGTCCGACGTTCGCCAGGCGATGATGGCGGGCTTCCTGCGAGGGCCCTGGATGAGACGGGCCTGCAGACCTGGTTGAGCGGGTATTGGGTCGAATCGATCTCGATGACCCATGGCATGTATGAGCGTGTGCAGTGGTGCATACGATGCGGTCGGTTCCATGCCGTTGGTTCCCCGTTTCCAGGGTGCATCGATGACGATCTGTCCATCATCCTCGAACCAGGCCAGAATCAGATCACGCGCCGCTTCCCTCATCCGACGTCGAACTGGTTGGTGGGGATCCTCCTTGAGTACTTGCCTGTCGGGTGTCTCGACGACCATGCCGACGACCAGTCCATCGAGCCTGTCCACGACAGCTGATCTCGCCGCGGCTTTTTCATCGTCGGCATCGTCGGGCCTTCCAATCTGCCAGCGGGCGGCATCATCTCCCCAGGCCACGATCGCCGCATTGATCGTCTCATCCAGGATGTCCGGGCGTTTCGCCAGAAGTGCCGAGGCGTCATCCGTGTCGAATGGACCGATCCTCTGGTGTTCCGGTGGAATCCAGTTGAGGGCGAGAACCGGCTTGATGCCGATCCGATTCAGTTCATCGACATGATCCCGTGTCTCCGGCCAGGAGGCACGAAACGTCTGGTGCGCATGCCATGCCGGAATGATGGCTTCTCCCGCACCGAGATGCCCAAGAAGATCGACGGCCATCGCTGCCGTTTCCGTGGTGGATTCAGGCCCAGTCAGATCGAGGCGGACCCTGGAGGCGACATGGTCGCGTTCATGGTTCGGCAGGACTGCCAGTGAGAGCATGTCGCGGATGAGCGGCCGATTCGATTCCTCGATTCTCACATCGACTCGATACCAGTCGTAGTGCGGCAAGGGAAGAATCAGCGTCTGATCGAGACCCCCGGGGGGGATCGAACCGCCATCCTCGTGAACGACCTCGTCATGGCTGTCCAGTACCGTCATCTTCCATCTGGCGTTGCTGTCATCCGTATCGTCGATCTGCAGATGAATGGTCGGTTCTCCATCCGTATGCAGTCCGATTCTGCTGGCATCGGCAAGATGAAGATGAGGCCATCGCTCTATGGCGATGTCGTCGAAGTCGACCTGACCCGAGACATCCTCCAGCAGTGGCTTGCTCCGGGATTCGAAGGTCGGATCATGCTGCTGCAGATCCGGTTGGACCAGTTGGAGTTCAATGACCAGTTCGACGGCATCGAGGTTGTTTCCGGGGACGATCAACTCCATCCGGGTCCATTGATCACTTCGATCGCCTTGTGTGATGGGGGAGAGCGTTCGACTGGAGTCGAGCTCCTTTCCTTCATCATCCACCAGCCAGCCGACGATGCGTACGCCGGCGCGTTCGAGATCCCTGGCACGGACCTTCAGGGAGACCCGGTGATCGACCATGGCCTCGACGGGCATCACGCCGGATCGTGTTCTGGCGGCCATCGATCTTCCATTGAGATCGAATCGAAAGGCGAATTGGCCCTGGGCCGGGTGATCCCGAGTCAGGCTCATTTCGCCAAAGCTGGGAAATTCAGTTCCCGGGCTTCTATGCGTCACCTGCTCGAAGGCAAGGGGCATGTCCAGAGGTCGAACAGTGGCCTCTTCGAAATCGAAGCGACCAACCAGCCGACCTTCGGCAGGCTGACTCGTCGGGAGAAGCAGAATGGCCATTAGCAGGGGTGTCATCCTTGCATCTATCGGCTCTCTCGCCTTCTGGACCCGAGAGAACTGGTCAGGCAATGCAGTTGGTTTGCTATGTCCGAGCTGCTGTGGCCTACACTGTGTCGTTCAGAGGTATTTCATGCGTATTTTCATCACTGGCGGAAGTGGAACGATCGGACGACGACTGGTCCTGGACCGGCTGTCGCGTCGCCATGAGGTGATAGCCATCACCAGATCCCGAAGCCGCTTCATGAAAGCGATGCTGCCCGAGGTGGCTGAATACTCCGATTCCCTCGAGGTGATCGAGGCGAATCCGATGATCCCAGGACCATGGCAGCAGAAGGTCGACGGATGTGATGCCGTCATCAATCTGGCGGGTGCAGGTGTTCTGGACCGGCGTTGGACCGATTCATACAGGCAGCTCCTCAGGGAAAGCAGAATCGACACCACCTATCAGATCGTCCGTGCCATCGAGGGGGCTCGATCCCGCCCGGGCATTCTGTTGAACGCTTCGGCCATCGGTTTCTATGGTGATCGCGAGGATCGTGAACTGGACGAGGGCGATCAGGTCGGAGAGGGTTTCCTGGCGGACCTGTGCAATCAATGGGAATCCCAGGCTTGGCGAGCGGAGCCCCTGACCCGTGTCATCTGCATGAGATTCGGGATGATTCTCGATCGTGAAGGTGGTGCGCTGCCCAGAATGCTCAAGATATTCAAGCTTGGTCTGGGTGGTCGACTGGCCAGCGGTCGACAGCATGTGTCCTGGATCGTGTGGCAGGACCTGCTGGCGATGATCGACATGTTTCTTCGCAACGATCAGATACGTGGTCCGGTCAATGTCGTGTCACCGCATGCCGTCACGAATCGGGTGTTCACGAAGGCATTGGCCTCCCAGCTCCGAAGGCCCGCGCTGTTCCCCGCTCCGGCACTCGCGTTGAAGCTGGCGCTTGGAGGCGGTTCGGAAGTCGTGCTGGCTTCCCAGAACGTGAAGCCGGCTCTTATGGA
Organism: Phycisphaerales bacterium UBA3158; assembly: GCA_002364555.1. Classification (GTDB taxonomy): domain Bacteria; phylum Planctomycetota; class Phycisphaerae; order Phycisphaerales; family SM1A02; genus UBA1668. The sequence continues at coordinate 31,796 of DEYM01000018.1, forward strand.
GAAGCAGTCGTTCAAATGGCTTGCCCCGTCGATCGATCGAGCGCTGAGACTGGTGATGGACGACGGCGTCAGCGAGCGATCCACCTTCGGGGAGCGTCTCATTGTTCTCGACATCGACACGATCTCACCTGGTGAACCACTGCTTCGTCGTCTGTTGAGGCGAGCCAACGAGCATGAGGTCAGAATCGTGCTTTCGACATCGATGGGCCCGGAGGGAGCCAGGCAGTTCCTGCTCCAGTCTCGCATCGAATGCCAGGTCATCGCGGCCGATGGCGCCGTCATCATGAAGCGCGATCCGAGTTCCCTGATCGTTCTCAGCGAGCTGACGATGAAGATCCAGTCTGATCTGATGTCGAGCATAACGGTGAGCAAGCAGCCGGTCGTGGTCACGTTCGAGGACAAGTTCGGCAAGGAGCATGTCGTCACCGCTCCCGGGAAGATGGATCCCATCCCCGACTGCATTCGTTGCAAGGTGACGGGAGATCCGAAGATGCTCGAGCAGGTGCTGAAATTCATCGGCGACACCTTGTGGAAACCGGGCCATGTCCTGGTCAATCGAGATCGCCCCGGGCGGCTTGATATCGTGGGACCAAGGTCCGAGCGTTGCATCGCGGTGCAGACCCTCGCGAGGAAATGGGGGGTCCCGAGACCGTCGATCGATTCGATTGTCAGCAATACCCGTGCACTCGGATTGGCTCGCTGGTGCGGTACTTCCATTGCCTTGTCGGGAGCCGCCTCGGAGGTGCAGGCTGAATGTGATGTCCAGACCGAGGAATCAGGTATCGAGGGTGTCGCCGAAGCGGTGGATATGCTCCTCTAGCCGGACATTCAATCGGCCTGCTCGGTCAGACCCGGTTGCCCGTATGATGAGTGGTCAGGAGAACTTGCAAGATGTCCGAAACTCAAGAACGTCCGACGACCAGCGACCCCAACGCCTCCACAGAGGCGGCCTCGGCCGATTTTCCGTACGCCGGACTGATCTGGCTCAATGGTGAGCTTGTTCCGGCGGAAACCGCCTCGATAAGCATCTTCGATCATGGTCTGCTCTATGGAGATGGCTGCTTCGAGGGCATCAGGGTCTACAACTCCCGCATCTTCAAGCTTCGTTCCCATCTGGTCCGCATGTTCGAGTCGGCCCAGAAGATCCATCTCAAGCCACGTTGGACGATGGAGGAGATCGAACAGGCGGTCCGTACGACGGTCGCTCAGAACAACATCACCAACGGCTATGTGAGGCTGGTGTTCACTCGTGGCGTGGGAACGCTCGGGTTGAATCCCTTCCATTGCCACAAGCCCACGGCCTTCGTGATCGCCGCCGACATCGCCTTGTATCCCGAGGATCTCTATCGGGATGGACTCCCCGTCGTGATCGCCAAGCGGCGTCGCATACCGGTGAACTGTCTCAATCCAGAGATCAAGAGTCTGAACTACCTGAACAACATTCTCGCCAAGGTGGAGGCGATCGATGCGGGGGTTCTCGAGGCGATCATGCTCAATGAACGAGGCGAGGTCGCCGAGTGCACTGGCGACAACATCTTTCTCATCAAGGATGGCGTCATCTCCACGCCGGACACGTCCGCGGGCATGCTGCACGGTGTGACTCGTCGTTTCGTCATCGACACGATTGCACCGGCCATGGGGTACGACGTCGTCGAACGCCCACATGAGATATCGGAATTCCTGGAAGCCGACGAGGTGTTCCTGACCGGTACCGCGGCGGAGGTGATCGGCGTGAACAAGATCGATCAGACCACGATCGGCAACGGTTCGGTCGGGCCGATCACGGCGAAGCTGACCGAGAAGTTCCGAGCACTGGTTCGCGAGGATGCCGCCGAGGATTGAGCGGTCAGCTGCTGGAATCGATGCTGATGGTGACCTCGACTCCTTCGGAGCCTTCCGAGCAGGAATCGTTCTCCACATGCAGTTTCTGTGACCGCTGTGTGGACCAGTCCTCCACCTGGAGGTCCGGTGCATCCGAGCCCTCATGCGACTTGAGCACCTGATAGGAATTGTCGCGCTGAGCAGGGGTGAATCCCGCACCTCGGATCAGATGGCACAGAAGAGGTTCGCTGAGGCAGTAGGTCGTTCCGGCGGCGCTGACCACGTTCTCCTCCATCATGATGGAGCCCATGTCATTAGCGCCCCACGCGAGCGCAACCTGGCCCACATGGGGTCCCATGGTCACCCAGCTGGCGCCGATCGAGTGGATGTTGTCCAGATGCAGTCGCGACAAGGCCTGCGTACGGAGATAGTCGCTCGAACCGACCAGTCGTATTCGACGGCCGAACTCGGGATGACTGGATTTCTCTCCGGAGCCATCCAATCGCGCGACGACATCGCCGGGGAATGGCTGGTCGAGATCATCATCTTTATGTTGGCCCCATTCATGGCATCGGCCCAGTGGCGTGTTCTCCCTCTGGAAAGGCCATGAGATGAACGCCATCGTCCGCCCGCCTCCGTCGGCACTGAAGTCCCGGATGCTCCGATCCTGCCAGGATCGGACGAGATCCATGTGGTGAATCCGATCGGCGACACCTTCGATGTGACCGAACATCATCGTCGCCGACGTGTTCATGCCCAGCTCATGGGCGACTCTCATGGTCGTCAGCCAGGCTTCGGCGTCACACTTTCCAAGTCCGATCTTGCGTCGGACCGCATCCGCGAAGATCTCACCACCGCCGCCCGGAACGGTATGCAGTCCAGCGGCCTTGAGCCTGGTGAGCACCCAGCGAAGCTTGTCTTCCAATGTAGCTCCCGGAGGATCGAAGAAATCCACGAACTCGATCATTTCAGGAGGACTGAATGCATGGACATGAACCTGGGGGAAGGCTTCCCGGATCGTCGACAGAAGTTCCTCGTACCACGTCAGGGGAAGTTCAGGATTCATTCCACCCTGCATCAGGATCTGCGTTCCACCGATGTCCACGAGTTCCTTGATCTTCTGGAGGATCTCCTCGACCTCGAGGGTGTAGGCGTCGTCTTCGGTCCCATCGCGACGGAATGCGCAGAAGGTGCATTTGGCCGTGCAGACGTTGGTGTAGTTGATGTTTCGATCGATCACATAGGTCCGACGTTGGTCACCATGGATCGAGCGACATCTGGCATCCGCCCAACGTCCCAGTTCCTGGATGGGCATCTCCCGATAGATCTTCAGGGATTGTTCCGGAGTCAGTCGCAGGTCGCCCGTGACCAGATCACGCAGAAAACCGGGATCCAGAGGATCGGCATCAGGGCTGAGTCGGGGTGTCTTCTGGTCGGTCATGACGTCTCATCATAGGGTCCCGATGACGAAAGTCAGTCGACTGCCTGGAAACATCTTCTGGTCGAGCCGTCGGGACGCACCAGGACGTCTGCCCGGGAGGCGCAGCGTGGGCAGCACCCGTGATACTTGGTTCCGGCGGCATTTTTGTAGAGACGGCCGTAGGTATGGCAGCAGCGATACCAGATCGACAGAAAGGGGCGTGGTGCCGGCCTCTGGGATCTACTCGTGCTGAGAGTCTCTATTTCGACGATATCTCTGGGATCGGCCATCGATGCTTCTATCGGCAGAAGCGGTTCCACGGGCTCAATCGGATCGACATCCCTGTTCGATGGACCGGGTGAGCGTCGAGCAGCGTTCGAGCATCTCGGAGGCATTGGATTCGAGGGATTCGCCATGGGCGGCATCGCGAACAGAGGGAAGATTGATCAGAACATTCCAATGAGCCGACCTGGCGGCGGATTCCGCCGTGATGGCCGCGACAGCCAGATCGCTTATCAGCATCGGTGTCGTGGCTTCCACGAGTCTGGAAACGAGTTCGAGCATCTCCATGGCCTGTCTCATGACTTCAAGCGGAGCGTCGATGGCACCTTTGACGGCCTGATCCCATCCCTCCAGACGCACGGGATCATCTTCCTTGAGTTTCCAGAGTTGATTCAGCTGCCCGTAGGCAGTGGCATCCTGATCGGCCAGCTGCATCGCCTTGGAAGGCAGCGTCGACAGGATGTCCATGGCTTCCTTATGAAGAGCGTCGAAGGACTGGAGCGTCGCTCGTCCATGTGAATAGCTCACGGCCATGTGGGCCATTGCGGCGGCAGTCGCCAGCGAGGTGGCCGCTACGGCTCCTCCGCCAGGTGTCGGCGTCCGATCAGCCAGTTGCTGGAGGAATCCTCCGATGGACTGTTTCTCGAGTTCTGAGCTCACGCCCGTATCTCCGCCTTGAACGTGCGCTTGAGACAGTCGATCACATCGGGAACATGCGCATCGACCTCCTCGTTCCGGAGCGTTCGATCCTCTTCACGGAACCGGAGTCTCAGGGTGAGGGACTTGCGGCCCGGCTCGATGCCTTTTCCTCGATACACGGTGATGAACTCGACGGCTTCCATGGCTGGAAGCGTCAGCTGTTCGATCGCATCGTGGATGTTTCGCCAGTTGACTTCCTCATCGAGGATCACGGAAAGATCCCGCTCGATCGAGGGGAAGGCCGGCTGGGCGTTGACCGTGAAGTCAGGTGGCCAGTTCGTCATCAACGGGTCGAGGAACAGCTCCGCCGCCATCATGCCCGCATCGAGACCGAAGATGTCGGTTGTTCCCGTCGACAGGCGACCCGCCCATCCGACGCATGTCTCATTGAAACGGACTTCGCCACCAGGTGAATACCATGAAGGCGCCTTGGTGGGATCGATGTCCACACGAGTACCGGGTCCGCAGATGAGTTTCGCCAGTCTTTCCAGGACGCCCCGGAGTGGTCTGAGGTCATCCGATCCGGCGTCAACCAGAAGGGCGATCTGTCTCCTCTCAACTCGTTGCTCTCCGGTGTCATGGAACGTGGAGCCACGTTCGAAGAGTGAAAGCGATCGGATGCCCTGATCGAAGTTGAACTTTCGAACCCGGAGAAGGCTTGCCAGCACCGACGGCCTCAGGCAGGGATCGCCGCCGGCACAGGCCTTGCCGACACGCATCGCTGCCTGTCCCTCCTCGAGGAAGGCCGTGGCTTCGCGTTCACCGATGAGCGTGTGGGTGATCGATTCGACGAAATCGGATCCGACCAGAACGTTCGAGACCGCTCTCCAGCAGTCGACGGCTGGCGGCATGGCGGCCGGTCGAAGTCTCATGTCCTCCGGCAGATCGATGGCGTCGAACCCATGCATGCGAACGACTTCCTCGATCAGATCCACTTCGCGATCGATATCGCCTCTATGGACCGGTACCGTCGTAGAGACGATGCCATCCTGCAGGGATGGCTGGAAGCCCAGTCGATCCAGGTAGCCGATCATGGTCTCGTCATCGACGGGCATGCCGATGATCTGTCGACAGCGTTCCGTCCGCATCGTGACGCAGTGGGGCTCGGGAAGTGGTGCGCCATCCTCGCAGGCGCCTTCGCAGAGTGTCCCGCCAGCCACTTCCAGGATCAACTCGATCAGTCGATCCGATGCCGCTGCGACAGCCGCCGGGGAAACCCATCGTTCGAATCGAAATGAGGAATCGCTGCTGATGTTGTGCCTTCGACTGGTATGTCGAACCGCCACCGGATCGAATGTCGCGGCTTCGACCAGAATGTTTGTGGTGTCATCGGTCACCGCGGTGAGTGCGCCGCCCTTGACTCCAGCGAGCGCAACGGGTTTGCTGGCATCGGCGATCACCAGTTCACTTCCATCGAGTTCGATCTCCACGGCATCCTCGCCGATGGGAAGGAACCGTTCGCCCGGACGAGCCATTCGGATGACGACCTGTCCACCATCGAGTTTGTCGAGATCGAAGACATGAGTCGGTTGACCCACTTCGAAGAGAATGAAGTTGGTGGCATCGACAAGATTGTTTCTGGGGATGTCGCCTCTTGCGACCAGTCGAGAGGAGACATGTGTTGGTGATGGTCGGACCTTGACGTCGCGAATCACCCGGGCCGTGTACAGCGGACATGCCTCGGGGCACTCGTTGGTGATCCTGATGTGATCATGGATCGAGTCTCCGGCGGCCACTGGTGACGGAGCGGGCGAAATGAGTCTTCGGTTGGATGCCGCGGCGATCTCCCGAGCCAATCCAAGGTGGCAGGTGCAGTCGCCCCGATTGGAGGTCATCTCGAAATCCTGTCGCACGTCATCCTGGACCTCCTCGCGTTCCTCCAGCGGAAATCCGGCCTGCGTCAGCAGATCGGCCTGTTCCTGATCAGTGGCGGGTGGGTCGAGGTAGTCGTTAATCCAGGCAACTGAGGTGTACATGTGGGGCAGCGTATCCGCCTCATGGCCATTGTGTTGAACAAGTGGGGCATCTGAGCCATCTTTCATCGATCCTCTGGGCTAGAATCGCGGCATGAGACCACTTCTGATTCTCTTCCTGCCCGTTCTGCTTGGATTGACGAGTTGCAAGCACTCAGTTGCGGTGCCCTTCAACCCGAGTGAGGCTCCGCCAGTCCGGGCTCCGCTTCCGGGCGACTCGGTCAAGGTTCCGGACGACTTCTCCGTGGACATCACCATCCTCTCTGCCCAGGATGGTTCCGCCGCCGAAACAAGGAATGCCAGATACGTCTTGTTCCCGGATGGAACACTCCATTACGCGGCGAGCCCCGGTCGAGGACCAAACACCCTGCCGCCGATCGTGCGACGACTGAATCGAACGCAGGTGGAAGCCGTGTGGAGTCGAATCCGCCAACTGGGTCTGACCGAGCCGGCCTTCGCTGATCCTGTCAGGAATTTCCGGAAGGTATGGCCTCCGGTCGAGGGTCGAATCTATCTGTTCGCCTTCACCGGTGGTGGTGACTACTGGAACTTCACCAGAAAGGTCGAGCCTGGAGCGGAACTCGATCCCGCACTGCTGTCTTTTCTTCGGACCATGGGTTCGCTCGCCTGGGCGCAGGATACGGACATGCTTCCGGTGAAGGTCAAGCCGCGAAGATTCGACTACGGTCCCGATCCCTACGCGGTCTACCGTGCCAATCAGATGGAGCTTGCAGCCGAGAAGTCGGCTCGGGCCCTGGAAGTCAGAAGGATCGAGGAAGCGCAAGCCGCCCAGGAGAAGATCATCCAGCAGAAGGCGATCGCTGCTGAAGTTGTCGCGGGCGAGACCAGGCAGCGGGAAGAAGCCGCGGAGAAGGCTCGAGAGACGGAGGCGGAGACTTCCGATCCGATGCCGTCCAAGGATGTTCCAGATGAAAAACAACCATAGTTTCATGGCGATGTGTCTCGTGGCGGCGGCTGTCGTTCTGCAGGGCTGCGCTTCCAAGTGGGTCGTGCCCGGTGGCCCCGACAGTCCGACCGACGGCATTTCCATGCAGCTGCTGATGGAAGGTCAGGCCCAGCAGCTTGTCCGTTATCGCTTCAATGGAGAGGGTGTGCTTCTCTTCGCCGGCGGTGTGGATGTCCCCAATGATCGTTTTTCCTGGGAGGGCATGATCCTTCCCAAGTACGGACAGTCCATCGCCGAGGCGGTCCGTCGCGGTGGCTGGTTCAAGAATCCACCGACCGGTGATGGCAGTGAATCGGCGACCTGGACAATCAGTGCCTGGAATCGAGCGGGCACGGGTATTCACTTCACCGTCTACGGGGAAGACGACTCCGTTCGGGAGGTCTACGACATTCTTTCTCGCATCGCTGCGGCCAGGATCGACGGATTCATGAAGGAACTGCCCAAGCCGAGTCTCGATCGACAACTTCAGCGCGAGGGGGCGGTTGATTCCGACTCGTCCGGATCATCGGGGACACAACAATGAATCGATCGGGTTTCTCGATGATCGGCATGCTGTTTTCACTGGCATGCATAGCGATACTCATCGCCATCGCCGTTCCATCCATGCGTCAGAGCATGACTGGTCTCAAGGAGGACGGGGGCAAGGCGGCTGTCAGTGGCTGGGGCATGCAGGATCAGGTTCGTCTCTATGGTCTCATGCAGTCTCTCAATGCGCAGGGCCTTTCATCCGGCGACGGATATCCGCAGCCAAGCAGGATCACCGGCAGTGGGGATGTATCCGAGGACACGACCGCCAATCTCTACAGCTATCTGGTGATGCAGCGGTACATCACTCCCGATCAACTCGTCTCACCGGCCGATTACGTCACCGATCCCGACGATGATTTCGACTGGACGCTCTACAGCCCGCGGGACAAGATCTACTGGGATCCTTCCTTCTCTGCGGACCTCTCTGACATCAGCAACGTGTCCTACGCGCACATGCCCATGTATGGGGATCGACTGAAACGCAACTGGGGTTCTGGAATGAGTCTGCGAAGTTCATTCCCGATCTTCGGCAACCGTGGTCCCCGAGACGGTATCGAGACCCAGGATTCGTATGCATGCTTCGATGGACTCTGGGGTGGCTATGTCGCCTTCGGAGATGGCCATGTCGAGTTCCTGAGGTCACCGGCCATGTTCACTGGTGGTCAGGGGATGGGTGACGGTCTGTTCACCATCGACGACGAGTCCCGCCATGGGGATGCCATTCTGGGTTTCACCTCGAGCATGGGCCCTGACGGACCGGTCCTGCAGTGGGACTGAAGGTCGATCTCCACGACGTCGTGACATGAAACAGGCACGGCTTCAGAGAGCCGTGCCCGTTCCTCATGTCCCAAGCCGGAGCGGTTTCCGACTGACGTCTCTATTTCCAATCCTTGGGTTTCGTATGTTTCGAATCGCCCTCGGCGTATGTTCTCCAACCCTCGACCACTTCCTCTCCACGCTTCTGATCCTCGGCCATTTGGCGGGCACTTTCCACGCTGAATGTGGTTGCCGTTCCGTGTGTGCTGTCCATCGCGGGCTTGTTCTGCATGGTTCCCGGTGACGACCATATGTATCCGAAGATGATGATCACGATGAGAATGAGGATGAAGATCCAGAAGAGGCCACCCCAGCCGCCATCGTCTTCGCTGGCTTCAGCCGCAGCCTGATCGTCCCATGAGAATTCGGTGCCGGGTATGACTGCCCAGATCACTGCGAAGAACAGCATGATCACGAACGCGATGATCAGGAAGTTGAAGACATGGGATCCGCCCATCGCCGGCCCGACGGGTTCAAGCCAGAGTCCACCGCCCCAGATGGGCATGAAGAACAGGAAGAAGAGGAACACGAGCCAGAGGCATCCGATGTCCGCCGCGCTGTCGTCGGGTGCAGCTGCACGAGTGGCATAGGTCGGACGCACTGCCATGGCATAGATGGCACCGAAGACGATGCAGGCGATGATGAAGACGAAGACAAGATCCCAGATCCAGACCATGCGTACCTCCTGATGAAAGGGGTTGCGCCGAATGAGGGATCCTCGACGTTCCTTCCTGTTGCGGTCACGGTACTCAAAGCAACGACACCTTGCCTGCCCGGAGGCAGGCCGTCAGTCGCTTCATCGATGTGGATCAATAGGCTAGGCAGGATTTGAACCTGCGACCAAACGATTATGAGTCGCGTGCTCTGACCGCTGAGCTACTAGCCCTATGGAGTCATTGTAGGGTTTTTACTGCCAGCGTTGCAGCAGGTCGACCAGTTGGCCGTGCAGATGTCCGTTGCTCGCGATCCCGCGGCATGAGCCGGGATCCCCCTCGGCCTCGCCCGCCCAGTCGGTGAAGCGGCCACCAGCCTCCTGGAGTATCGGAATGATCGCGCCGATATCCCATCTCTTCAGTTCGGGCTCAACGACGGCATCGACACGCCCCGTGCACAGAAGCAGTTCGCTGTAGCAGTCGTTCCATCCACGTGTACGACGACAGGCATGTCCCAGGGCCACGTAGGCCTCCGGATAGGCGTGTTCGCGGAAGTAGTCGAATGACGTCGTGCAGACCATGGAATCGGAGAGTGTCTCCGTGCCGGAGACGCGTGTCCGAATCGGCGGGGCGTCACCTGCCCGGTACCAGGCTCCATGGCCTCGCATGGCCCAGGCTCTCTCATGGATGATCGGGAATTCCATGAGTCCGGCCAGTGCCTGTCCCTGATGCTCGATACCGATGAGTGTTCCGAAGAGCGGTACTCCATGGACAAACGCGATGGTGCCGTCGATCGGATCAATCACCCAGCGGTAGCCTGTGGTTCCCTGGGCCTGATCGGCACCGTATTCCTCGCCGATCAGCCCATCCCCCGGAAACAGCTTCTCGATGGCTGCTCGTATGGATGCCTCGGTCTCGCGATCGGCGGTTGTGACGGGTGATCCATCGGACTTGTCTTCCACGGACCAGCTCCGATCCGTGAAGTAGTGCCTGAGGATGGCGCTTGCCGCATCGACGATGTCGTGTGCGGCGTCGAGTCTTTGTTCAAGACCCCTGGCGATCTCTTCGTTCATGGGTGTATCCATGATCGCAATGGTAGGGCGGTCGCTTCAGCTTCGCATGTTTCATGACTGGTCAGTGCCGACGTCGTCTCTAGGGCTGATCGTGCTGGCTGTTGGTGAGAACTGAGACCAGAAGACAGAGGACCACTCCGCCTATTGCCACCGTGGTGTAGGTAATGAGAATCGAGCCTAGGAACATTGATAGCCGCCTTATCCATGAAGGCCGGTTCGGGGGGCATGCGAAGAGAGACCATGGCAAGAGGTATCGCGATCAATTCCGTCATCCAGCGGAATGTGCGTGACAGGCTCATGGACTCGAATTGAATCCACCTGATCCTCTTACAGTACTTTTCACAGGTCCCCCGAGGGACCGGCAATCAACATCATCATCCGGATGTGAGAAGTTGCGATCGCACATCCAGGGAGTTCGTGTCGGATCGGCTCTCTAGTACCGATCTCGAACACATACATACTATGCGCTTTAAACCACTGTAAATCCAGTGTAAAGCGTGCGTACGTTCAAAGTTTGTCAAGACACGTTCGATGAATGAACATGAAGAGGTCATGATCCGACTTGAATTCCTATCCATTCATCACTCATCTCCGGTCGGATGCATGGAGATATCGATCACATGGAGAGCCGGTGAGAAGCTCGTCGTGTTGAGTGTTCCGTTCATTGCGATCGATGTCGCCCGCATTGGCCGGAAAGCCATCTGACTTCCATCTTGTCTGGATCAGCTGCGATCACATTATCAGGATACGTCTCGGCCGACGGCCATCATGGGCAGGGGCCCCAGTCGTCTATGAGCGTGAGCAGATCAAGGATGTCGACCACTCCGTTGTCGTCGATGTCCGATTCCGGCTCATCGCTCCCCCAGTCTGCGAGAAGCGTCAGCAGATCCGTGACATCGATCATCTCGTCCCCGTTCACATCGCTCGAGCACTGGACGAGTCGAGGCTTGGGATGGGCGAGCATCCAGTCGATGGCCAGATTGGCGAATAGATTCTGAGCCGGTGCATCGCTGTTGCGACGAAAATTGGGAACATGCTCCGATCCGGCCATCTCCCAGAGTTCGACGGTCACGCCTTCCTCGCAGTTCTGTTCATAGATGGTGCTTGTCGTCTCGTTGCCACCGACGCTCCAGTCCAGATTGAAGGCCGGACCGCCGTTCTGAGGAATGAAGTCGCAGCCGTTGTACCCGGTCCAGGTCGATACGGATTCCTCGGCACCCGGGTAGCAGTTGAAGACGATGCATCCACCGTCGTACGAGATGGTCGAGTCCTGGGTTCCATGGATGTGAAGGACATGTACCGGTTCACTTGGCGTGCAGTCGCCGGTATCCAGAAAGGTCGTGCCGGCGATGGGCACGATCGATGCCACCAGATCGGCGTTGTCACAGGCCATTCGATAGGACATGAATCCACCATTGGAGATTCCGGTGAAGTGGATGCTCGAATCGTCCACGGCGTATTGGGCCTTGATGAGTTCGATCAATTGCCTCAGATACCCGGAATCATTGACATTGCTTCCGAAGAAGTTGCAGCAGGCGTCCGTCGCGTTCCAGAAAGGCGCGCCGGTGAAATCACTCGTTCC
>DEYM01000095.1 GCA_002364555.1 Phycisphaerales bacterium UBA3158
GCCGCAGGCCTTGGACTTGAGGCGGCGCAAAAAGCGGCGCAGCAGGATGCAGTTTCGCCTCGCAGCGGCTTGCATCGCGTGAATGACAAGAATGTCGGTATTGGCGCAACTACACATCATGCGAGCAGTTGCGATGAACTGCCAGATGATGCGTTAGTTGGAAAAAGTGGAGCCGGGGGGATTCGAACCCCCGTGCCGAAACAGTCAACCCGCCGCGTCTACGCCATGTAGTCGTCACTTTACTCTTGCTCTTCGCGACGAGGAACGACACCCTTCGCGAAGACCATGACAGACAAATATCTCATTCCGCGGAGGCCTGTCAGCCCCTTGGAACCAGCCCGATATTTTCAGCCGCCACTCCATCGGGCGTCAAATGGCGGCTGTCGCGGGCCTAATCAGGCCGCGAGGGCATACTGCGTGTTGGCATGTATGAAATTTGCATCAGTTTTACGTGTAGCGATGCTCCACGAAGGCGCAACGACGAGCATTCCCTGCCCGGTCGAAACCAGTCGGCCCCAGATGTCAAAGAACAACAGTCGACGATCAGCCACGACTGTTCCAATCGACCAGTATACCTTCAAATCGATCGGAATCGTCCAATCGCCCTTTTTCAACCAAAGGGGTTGCGAATGGCGTCCTTGGCCTCGGGCATGATCTCGTTGAGGATCTTCTGCAGGATCTGACCCGGCAGACCGATCGCATGGATCTCGCTGACACAGGCCGGATCGAAGTACTCGAGCACCGGACGAGTCTCCTCGTGATACACCTTGATGCGACGACGAATGACTTCCTCGTCGGCATCATCGGGACGACCCTGCTGATCGGCCCGCTTCCTCATGCGAGTGACCAACGCATCCGAATCGTCGCAGATCAGATGGATCACCCGAAGCACATCGATGTGCTCCTCGAGAATCTTGACCTGCTCGACACTGCGCGGAATGCCATCGAGGAGAAGCAGATCGGAATCGGGCTTGTACTGATTGGTGTCGATGAGACCCTGGACGTACTGCTGCCAGAAGAGGCAGGTCAGTTCATCCGGAACCAGAAGTCCCTGAGTCGAGTATTTGAGGAATTCCTGGCCAAGCGCGGATTCGCGATCGAGCCCGCGGAACATGTCGCCGGTGGCAAGGTGAACAAAACCGGGCACTGATCCGAGAATTTTGCCTTGGGTTCCCTTGCCAACACCCGGTTGGCCAAAGAGAAGAACGGTCTTGAGCTTGTCTGACAAGGTTCTGGATCCTTGTTGAAGATGAATTGGTCGGAAATGAATCCGCAGATGAGGCGACCAGTATCGCAGGTGTCCCCAAGTTATCAACCTCGAGGGAATCAGAGCCTTTGATCGCCTTCTGGCTGGCTTCTGGCCGCCTTCATTCCTACTCTGGACCTCGTGAAAGGAATCACCAAACGATGGCTGATGCCCCAGGACCCACCAACGGCGGGTGACCTGCTGGAGCGGATTCTGGCTGCAAGAGGTCTGGGCGACCCGGATGACCGCGCCGCCTTTCTGGCCCCGGATCTGAAGCTGTTGACGGAATCGAATCCGCTGTCGGGGACGGAGAAGGCAACAGATATCCTGCTCGATTCGATCAGGGAGAAGAGGCCCATCGTCATCTACGGCGACTACGACGTCGATGGCATCACGGCCACGTCGATTCTGTGGCATGTCATCCGAGCCATCGATCCGGAAGCACCGATCTCGACCTACGTGCCGCATCGACTCGAGGAAGGCTACGGATTGAACCCGGACGCCATCCGCTCCCTCCATGAAGAAGGTGCCAGAACCATCATCACCGTCGATTGTGGGGTGACGGCCGTCGAGGAAGCCCGGCTGGCCAGGGAGCTGGGCGTCGATCTGATCATCACCGACCATCACCGAGCCCGGGAAGATGGCGAGCTTCCCGATGCGGCCGCCATCGTCCATCCTTCCCTGCCTGGCAAGGAACACGAGTTCACGGAGCTCGCCGGTGCCGGCGTCGCCTGGAAGATCGCCCTGCATCTGGCCAGAAAAGCCAGCGGTTCAAATCGCGTGGGCCCGTCGCTGCAAAATGCATTGATGGATGCCTTGAGCCTCTCCGCCATGGGAACCATCGCGGATGTCATGCCGCTTCAGGATGAGAACCGGATCATCGCCTCCTTCGGACTCCGCCACATGGGAGGCTGCCGCAACATCGGCGTGCAGGCCCTGCTTCGTGCCTCGGGTGCCGGCAAGGGAAGAAACGATGCCGAGATGGTCGGCTTCCGCCTGGGGCCACGACTGAATGCCGCTGGTCGAATGGGCCATGCCGCATCGGCGATCGAACTGTTCACCACCGCCGACGACATCCGGGCTGAGGAACTGGCTCATGAACTGACCGAGCTGAACACGAAAAGGCAAGCCGTCGAGAAGGCCATCACGACAAGGGCCCATGAAATGGTGCTGGAACAAGGCATGGCGGAACCAGGCAGCCATGCCATCGTGCTCAGACACCAGGATTGGCATCCGGGTGTGGTCGGCATCGTCTGTTCGAGGCTCGTCGAGAAGTACGGACGGCCGACCATCCTCATGCAGGATGACGGTGAATTCTGCCGAGGCTCGGCTCGAAGCATCTCGGGCTATTCGATCCACGAGGCACTGGGCGTCTGCGATGAACATCTCGAGACCTATGGTGGTCATCACATGGCCGCCGGCATGACCCTCGCCAGCGACTCGTTCGAGGACTTCGCCAGGGACCTCATCAAGCATGCCAACGACTCCATTCCGGAATCGCATCTGATGCCCGAGCTCAAGATCGATCTGGAAGTCGATCGCACCGAGATCAGCGGGACGGTCATCCGAAAACTCTCGGCGATGAAACCCTTTGGTCGAGGCAATCCAGGACCTCGAGTCCTGCTCAAGGACATGCGGGTGCTGACCGCCCTGGCCTTCGGTCGAAGCGACAACCATCTGAAACTCAGACTCGGTACCGAGGACGAGCGATCGAAGCCGATCGAAGCCATCTGGTGGGGGCAGGCCGAGCGACTCGAGCAAGTGCGTCATCGAAGCGTCGACGTAGTCGCGAAGATGGAGATCGACAGCTACAGCAAGCGGGAATCACTGGTGATCGACGACATCGCCATGGTCAACCGTGGATGATCCCGGCCAATCCGGCTACCACTCCGTCAATTCACCGACCAGCACCTCGACCAGATCCTTCATCGTCACGATGCCCACGGGCACACCGTCCTGCATGATGATCGCCACCGACTGGCTGTTGTCCCTCAGATAGGCAAGGGCGACCTGCACGGTCAATGAATGCTCGATGATCAGGGCGGTTCTCGAGAGATCCTCGAGACGCCTGTCCGGATACAGCATGAGATCGAGTGTCGAGGCCACACCTGTCACTCGGCCGTCCCGATCCACAATGGGGAATCGACTGTGGGGATATTCGCTGGTCTTGGACTCGATGTCGTCCCTCGAGGCGTCGAAAGGGATGGTGACCACCTCGGCCCATGGAACCATCTCCATGGTGACGTTGCGTTCGCGAAGCAGAAGCGCTCGATCCACCATGGCGGTCTGCGATTCACTGAGCACGCCCACGGGGACACCTTCGCGGAGAAGATCCGCCATCCGCTGCCTCGCGGAGACCGAATTGCCCTTCTCGACACCAAGTCGACTACCCGCGGCGGCGACGAGTGGCGCCAAGCCTGTCCAGCACAGACAGCGACGAGTCCATTCGATCAGTGGTGCACAGCTGTACGACCACCTGTCCGTATTCTCGCGAAAGAGCTCCTTGGGGAGCACTTCACCGAAGATGAACAGCAGCGGCACCAGAATGGCCGCGTTGATGACGACGCTCTCGCCCGGTGTGAAGCCGGCGGCATCGAGCATGCCGGCGATACCGTAACTGCCCAGGTAGTTGCAGATGTTGTTCGCCAGTAGCAGGACGGCGAGCATCATTCCCGGTCGACGGATGAGTTTCTCTATCTGACGCGCTCGACGATTGCCTTCGCGCGCCTTGACATCGAGCCG
>DEYM01000046.1:0-3854 GCA_002364555.1 Phycisphaerales bacterium UBA3158
CGACTCGCCCACGAGGATCAGTCGTCCCAATGGTCGTGCTCGTGATCCTCACTGCTGGGCTGTGTGTCCTTCGCTACGCCATCGATCGATCGCCCGAGGGTGAGATGAGTCTCCGGTGGCCCGCGACGGAGTGGGCCAGTTTTCGTCTCACGGCCATCATGGCCTCCATCATCGTCGGTGCCGGTCTTGGAATCGCCGGTGCCCTGATGCAGTCGCTGCTGAGAAATCCGCTGGCGTCGCCGTATCTGCTGGGTGTCAGTTCCGGTGCAGGCCTTGGCGTGATGGCCGCCATGGCGATCGCCGCTTCGGCTGGATTGGCTTCGGCGGCGACCATCGACTGGTCGTTTTCGGCCATGCTCGGCGCAATCGGTGCATTGTTCATCGTGCTGGCCCTTGGCCGTCGAAACGGTTGGCCCGATCCCATCACGGTGTTGCTCGCCGGTGTCGTGGTGGCCACGATCTGCGCCGGAGGCATGATGCTTCTACAGCACATGGTTCCCATGGATGTTCGAGGTCGTTTTCTCACCTGGATGATGGGGAGCATTCCTGAAGTCATGGCCCGCTCCCAGCTCTTGATGGCAGCGATCGTGCTTCTGGTAGGCATCGTGTGTTCGCTCTCGATGAGCCATTGGCTCAACGCCTCGCTCTTGGGTGACGATGAAGCGTTGTCGCTGGGCGTTCCAATCGGCCAGATGCGTCTGGTGCTGCTGAGCCTCGCTGGAATCATGACGGCCGTCACGGTCGCCATCGCGGGTCCGATCGGATTCGTCGGCTTGATCTCCCCGCATCTGGCCCGTCGCATGGTCGGTCCCAATCATCAGGTCTTTCTGCCGGCATCGATCCTCGCGGGCATCATCGTCGTGGTCGGTGCCGATACCGCCAGGCAGGTCATCGATCTGGGAACGGGCCGGCTGCCCATCGGCGTACTGACCATTCTGGCAGGTGGTCCGATCTTCCTTCTGCTTCTGCGACGTGAGGTGCGTGCAGATGAAAGTTGATTCACTCAAGGTCGTGCGATCGGGTCGAGTCGTGCTCGATGATCTCAGTGCCCAGGCCATGCCTGGTCAGATCACCGGTGTGCTGGGCCCGAACGCCGCCGGCAAGACCACATTGCTCCGGACCATGGTCGGCTTGCTCAAGCCCGATGCCGGAACGGTTCGAATCGATGGAGATGACGTGTTCGGACTTCGGGCCATGCAGCGAGCACGCCGCATCGCACTTGTGCCCCAGCGTTTCCGTTCCGATGTGCCCTTTGCCGTCCATGAAGTCGTCGCCATGGGCGCCCGTCAGCGTGGGGGACTCGAGGCGTCCGATGCCGTTCGTGCGGCGATCGAGGCCTGTCAGCTGACCCCGCAGATGAATCGTCCCTTTGCCAATCTCTCGGTCGGCCAGCAGCAACGCGTCGTCATCGCCAGAGCATTGGCTCAGATCTCATCGCCAGGTGTGCTTGTTCTGGACGAGCCGCTCGCGGCACTGGATCTGAAATACGCCGCCACGATCCTTGATCTTCTTCGAGAAAGAGCCGCGGCAGGGGATACGGTCATCATGTCCCTGCATGATCTGGGGCTGGCCTCGGCCATCTGTGATCAGGCATGGCTGCTCGATCAGGGAAGACTCGTCGCAGCTGGTTCGCCCGCCGATGTTCTCAACGAAGCTCAGCTTGAATCGGTCTATGGGGCCAGATTCGAACGCCTTCAACGCCCTGATGGTCGAGATTGGATCATTCCAACGACCACTTGATCGTGCTCCATCGCCTCGGCGGCGGTACACTGTCTGCATGGGCGGATGGGAACTCATCATCGCGTTGTTCGGCGGAGCCTGGTACGTCATCAGTGCCATTTCCGCGGCCAATGAGAAGAAGAAGAAGAAAGCCAATCGAAAGTTGGCCCTTCAAGCGGAGGAACTGGCATCCAAGCCGAATCCGCTTGCTGCACCGCAGCAGTCGTCAGCCAGTCTCGAGAAGACATCCGACCCGGCCAAGCGGGTCAAGGAGACCTTGCCAGTCAGGGAATCCAAGCTTGATGTCAGTCTGGCACGATCCCAAGGCAAGCCGGCTTTGAATCCCAGAGTCGCTCGCCAACAGCAGCCAGGTGTCATGCGCGAGGCTCGCAAGGCGATTCTCGATTCGATGCGAAAGGAGCTGGGGCTCCCCTCGCAGGCGAAGAATACACCTCCAGCAGGGCCGGCTTCTCTCAAGGTCCCGCCCGTCACTCCTCCAATGCCTGCGATTCCAGCTGCTGCCAAGGCGTCCCAGCCAGCCAAGCCCCCAAGACGGCGGCCCCGGCCAGCACCTGCACTATCCGCCTCTGGGCGTCAGGAACAGGCTTCAGCCAAGGTTCTGGCATCGATCCTGAAGGAGCCTGCTGGCTTGAAACAGGCCATGGTCCTCTCTGAGATCTTCCAGCCGCCTGTGACTCTGAGAAGTCAGCATCTCTCCTGAGATCCACTGAGGACAATTCCATACAGGATCGGAGGAGATCGCCGCAGATGGCCACATGATCGCTGCATTGCTATACTCCGCCGCCTCATGACTGATATCGCATCCATGCAATTGAGCTCGCAGCAGATCACCTCTGCTCGAACCCGCCTCACGGCCCTCAGGGCTGAACTGGCCAAGTCCGAACTTTCGGGCTTGCTGGTCAATTGTGAGCAGGACATCTGGTACCTGACTGGGTTCGTGGGCCATTCGGCCTTGTTGATGGTGACCTCGGATCGAGCCATCATCATCTGCGACCGTCGATACGAGGAGTTCCTGCAGGCATGGGATGCCTCCGATCTCTTCGAGGTCGTGATGGGTGGGAGACATCAGCTTGGCCTCGACGTGAAGAGGTTGGCTGCCGAATCGGATATCGATTCGATTGGAATCCAGGCTGAGAGCATGACGATCGGCTTCTGCGAGGGTCTCAAGAAATCACTCGATGGCCTCGAACTCAAGCCGACCACCGGTCTTGTCGCCAAGCTTCGTCAGTGCAAGTCGGCTGAAGAGGTGGCTGTCATAGAGCGTGCCATCGGCATCCAGCAGGCGGCCTTCGCGAAGACACTCGAAGAACTCGTCCCCGGAACGACCGAAGCCCAGATGACGGCTCGTCTTGAATACGAGATGCGATGTCTTGGAGCCGTCGGTGCCAGCTTCGAGCCGATCGTGGGCTCCGGTCCCAATAGTTCGGTCATTCACCACATGCCATGCGATCGCCCGATCAACGACGGCATGCTGCTCATCGACTGGGGAGCGAAGATCGAGGGCTACTGCTCCGATCTGACGCGGACCATGTGCTTTGGCCCCATGCCCGAGCCCATGGAGGAGGTCTATTCAGTCGTTCACGATGCGGTGGAGGCGGCCATCGCCGCCTGCCGTCCCGGGGCGGACTGTGCCAAGGTCGATGCCGCGGCTCGTGATCTGATCACGGCGGCGGGCTATGGAGATCAGTTCGCTCATGGTCTTGGCCATGGGCTTGGAATGGATGTCCATGAGTCGCCCTACTTCAGCAGCCGTTCCGTTGGAACCTGCCTGGAATCAGGCATGATCATGACCATCGAGCCGGGGATCTATCTCCCGGGTGTAGGTGGCGTGCGAATTGAGGAAGATGTTCTTGTTACAGAAGAAGGGTGCCGTGTGCTGTCAACACTGCCCCGCGATCTGGCTTCGGCCCAACGTCCATCGTTCACGGTGGGGAGACATTCGAGATGATCGACATACGCAAACTCAAGGAACTCGTGCGGCTCATGGTCGCCAACGACCTTTCGGAGATCGATCTTCGCGACAGCGAAGAGCAGGTCACCATCCACCGTCCGACGGCTTCGTCGGTGCCTCAGGTCATTCAGACACCTGTCGCCGCGGCGCCACCGACCGCTGC
>DEYM01000046.1:4198-4368 GCA_002364555.1 Phycisphaerales bacterium UBA3158
CCGACCGCTGCGCCGGTACCAGCCGCCGAGGCTCCGGCACCGGTGGCCGATGACACGGCCGGACTGGTTCCGATCCAGAGCCCCATGGTGGGCACGTACTACTCGGCCGCATCGCCTGATGCCGATCCATTCGCGAAGGTCGGCGATTCGATTTCGGAAGGGGACGTCGT
>DEYM01000003.1:0-2647 GCA_002364555.1 Phycisphaerales bacterium UBA3158
CGGATCGATGGATTCGATTCCATCGAGATCAGATCGATTCCGGACCCCAACACGGCGGTACTCGCCTTCATGAAGGGCGATGTCGACTGGTTGACCGGTGTTGGTGCGGATTGCCGAATCGAGATGCTGGCCCAGAAACAACGATACGAGGACATGCATGGAATCGGTCATGTCCTCGACGACTCCATGTCCATGCCGGATCCGATCGAGGGTCAACGGCGGGACATCCATGCCATTCCCGTGTTCGGAACCGACTTCTTCTCCTTCAATTGTCGGCAGAGTCTGGCGGACGGAAGAACCAATCCATTCTCGAATCCGCGTGTGCGAAGGGCATTCGCCCTGGCTACGGACAAGCGAATGATCGTCGAGAACGTGACCCGTCTGGGCGAGCCCATTGCTTCCACTCTTGTTCCGAGGGACTCGATACCGGGCTACGAATCCCCGGATGGCCTGGGCTTCGATCCCGACAAGGCACGGTTCGAGCTGGAGTCCGCGGGCTGGATCGATCGTGATGGTGATGGCACTCGGGAAAACGCCGATGGTGAACCCTTTCCCGATGTCGAGGTGCTCTACACGACCGGATCACCTCGTTTCTCGAGAATGGCCGTTGAACTCCGTGATCAGTGGCAAAGATATCTTGGCGTTCCAGTCGTGCTTCTCGGACAGGACACGAAGTTCTTCAAGGAGGATCTTCGCAAAGGCAATTTCATGATCGCACGAGGCCGCTGGTATGGTGACTACGGCGATCCGACGACGTTCCTCGAGCTGTGCAGATCGACGGATGGCAACAATGATCGGGGATTCAACGATCCAGCCGTGGATTCGGCGCTTGACGCGGCCATGAACGAGATGGACCCGGAAGTTCGTATGCGCATCCTGTCGGAACTCGAACGAAGACTGTTCAATGAACACCTTCCCCTGATACCCATATGCCAGCTGGTCGATGTCACGATGTACGATCCATCCCGAATGACCGGTGTGACACATCATCCGCGACTGACCCACTATCTGTGGAAACTCCGACCGACTGTCGAGGTGGAGAGATGACGCGTCTCTTTCTGAGAAGAGTGATCCAGCTGCCACTGATTCTGCTGGCGGTCTACACATTGACCTTCATCCTGACATGGTTGATACCTGGAAGTCCTCTCGAAAAGGCCGAAGCCAGACAACCACCTCCGGAAGTCATGGCGGCGATGCAGGCTCAATACAGTCTGGATGATCCCTGGGATTTCTACTGGGACTATCTCGGTTCGGCAACGGGAGTCAGCTGGCTGCTTGGAGAGAGGAACGGTCCGATCTTCGATCTGGGGCCCAGCCTTCGACACGAGAACTGGAGTGTCAACGAGATACTCGCCTCACAACTGCCCATCTCCATGGCGCTGGGTCTGATGGCGATCATGATCGCCTGTGTGATTGGAATCATCTCCGGAACACTGGCGGCCGCCCGGCCCGGATCATGGCTCGATCTGATGAGCCTTCTGATCGCGCTCATTGGAATCAGCCTGCCTGCATTCGTCACGGGTACGGCGCTTCTGATGGTGGGTGGACTTTGGCTTGATCTCTTTCCCGTCAGTGGATGGGGTCGACCCGTCCATCTGATACTGCCGTCTCTGGCGCTTTCACTTCCATTCGCGGCCTACATCAGCAGACTTGTACGGGTCGGCATGCTGGAACAGATGGCATCGGATCATGTCCGTCTTCTCAGATCACTCGGCCTTTCCGAACGAACGATCCTGATCAAGCATGCCTTGAGAAACGCCTTTCTACCAGTGCTTTCCTATCTTGGTCCCGCCACTGCGGCTGCCATGACGGGTTCGTTCGTCGTTGAACGCGTCTTTGCCGTACCTGGAGTCGGCAACCATTTCGTCGAGGCCGTGCTGGGCAAGGACATCACGCTGATCATGGGTGTCGTCCTCGTCTACAGCGTTCTTCTGGTGATGTTCAATCTTGCAGTCGATCTTCTCTATGGATGGATCGATCCGAGGATAAGACTGGCATGAGAAGTGGCTGACCGTCGAGTACTACGTGGAGTTTCCAGAATGATTCTGATCCTGATCGCCATCTGGATCGTCTGGGTGATCGTCGTCTGGTCCGTCCAGCATCGCATCATGTTCCCGACGTCGATGATCGATCGGGGTCGTGTTCTCGATGGACCACCTGATGGAATCGAATCCATCTGGATCGAACAGGGTGATGGAGTCAGGATCGAGGCCTGGTTCATCACGGGTCGAGGATCATCCGTGGACACCCCGGGCCCCGCCGTCGTGTTTGCGCATGGCAATGGCGAGTTGATCGACGACAACCTCGAACTGAGCTGGTTGGCACAACGGGGAACATCCGTTCTGCTGGTCGAGTACCGGGGGTATGGTCGATCGACCGGATCGCCTTCGCAATCGGCACTCGTGAAGGATACGACCGCTTTCGTGCAACTGCTCAAGGACCGGCCGGAGGTGGATCCGGACCGTATCGCCTTCATGGGACGTTCGATCGGATCAGGCGTACTCGCCCAGGTGGCGATGGATCATCCACCAGCTGCCATGATCATGGTCGTTCCCCCCGCGAGGCTCGATACCATGGCCTGGAAGTTCGGTGTCCCACCTTTCATGGTCAGAAGTCCGTTCCGAACGGACATCGCCGTCAGAGGCCT
>DEYM01000003.1:3071-4934 GCA_002364555.1 Phycisphaerales bacterium UBA3158
GACAGCCTGTTGATCACACTGAAGGGACAGCACAACTGGCTCGACGACAGCAGTGAGGTCCAGCGTGAACATGATGCCATCAGGTCGTTTCTTCTCTCGAACGGTGTGCTGCTTCCAGTCGATGATCAGCCGTAGGACGCGTCTTCCCCGAGCATCTCGGCTATTCGAAGTAGCTGGTTGTACTTGGCGTTCCGATCACTCCTGCATGGAGCGCCGGTCTTTATCTGACCGGCATTGGTCGCCACGGACAGATCCGCGATGGTGGAATCCTCTGTTTCACCGGAACGATGCGAGATCACGGCGTTCCATCCCGATCGCTGGGCCATGCGTACGGTCTCCAGCGTCTCGGTCAATGTTCCTATCTGGTTGACCTTCACGAGTATCGCATTGGCCGCATCGAGTTCGATGCCCTTGGCCAGGAAATCGACGTTGGTGACGAACAGATCGTCTCCCACGAGTTGGACGCGATCGCCGAGTCTCTTGTTGAGATCGACCCATCCGTCCCAGTCGTTCTCCGCAAGACCATCCTCGATCGAGTGGATGGGATACCGGTTGCTCCAGTCCTCCCAGAGATCGATCATCTCCTCGCTGGTCGCGTATCGATCGGGATCGCTGGAGAAGAAGCAGTACCCCTCCTTGCCCTTGCGCCTGGCTTCATCGACCATCTCGCTTGTGGCCGGGTCCAGACAGATGACGATCTGGCTCCCAAGCTCGTAAGGCGACGCTTCGACCGCTTCGGATATGACCTCGAGTGCCTGCTCGTTTGATTTCAGATCGGGTGCGAATCCGCCCTCGTCCCCGACGGCCGTCGACAACCCCCTCTTCTTGAGGACGCTCTTGAGACCGTGGTAGATCTCCACCCCGGCACGAAGTCCATCCTGGAAACAGTCGAAGCCGATGGGTTGAATCATGAATTCCTGGAAGTCGACCGTGTTGTCGGCATGCTTGCCGCCATTGAGGATGTTCATCATTGGCGCCGGCATCACTCTGGCATCCGGACCGCCGAGATATCGATACAGCGGAAGTCCCGATTGCATCGCCGCTGCCCTGGCGACCGCCAGTGACACGCCGAGCATGGCGTTGGCTCCGAGTTCGGACTTGTTCTGCGTTCCGTCACGTTCGATCATGACGGCATCTATCGCCGATTGCTCGCGTGCATCCATACCGAGGACATCCGGTGCGATGACCTCGTTCACATTGGAGACGGCGTTCATCACACCCTTGCCACCCCAGTGATCCGACTGGCCATCCCTGAGTTCCACCGCTTCATGCTCACCGGTACTGGCCCCGGATGGAACGATGGCCCGAGACGTGGCTCCACCGGCGAGTTCGAGTTCGCATTCAAGCGTTGGATTGCCCCGACTGTCCAGAACCTGTCGGGCATGGATCGCATCGATTTCAAATGGCATGATCGTCCTCCAGTGTTTGTCAGAAGCTACAGATGATACCGGGTCAGACTCCGAGCACTCCGGCCACATCCCTGACGACCCAGCTCATGTTGGCCTGGGCAGCACGGGTTCTCGACGCCAGATGCGGGTAGAGAACGGCATTGGAAAGCCCGAGAAGCGGATTGGAAGACGGCACAGGTTCCGGTTCGTGGACATCCAGAACCACATGGGCATCCGGATGGTGTTTCAGGAAATCAGCCAATGCGTTCTGGTCGATGACGAACCCTCTTGATGTGTTGATGAGAAGTACCGATGAGGCGAGTCTGCCAATCCGTTCCGAATCGAGGAACCCGTGATTCGCCGGTCTTCCGTCGACATGGATCGTCAGTACATCACTGGATTCGAGGAGTGTCTCGAGATCAACAGGTTGGGCACCATGTCGAGACTCGGCCGGGATATCATCGAGGTCGTTGTA